>JAHRWI010000368.1 GCA_019090225.1 Porticoccaceae bacterium | reverse complement strand
CGCCAGTGATAACGGCGACACGATTGTCATATCTGATAGTCATAGTTTTTCCTTTGGTTGCTTGTTGGGTGAGTGATTCGGTAAATTGAAATTAGAGAACCCGTATTTGGATGCGCTTAGATTAACCTATGTTAACGCTGAGCGAAATAAACTCGCGGCTATGCAGGTCAAATTCACATAGTCGAGCTGACAGGGCAAGTGGAGCGTCGGCATAAAACAATGCTGAGTTACCATCACTGAAACCAACTGACCTACCATCACCGAAACTAAGCATCGCCGAAATCAAAAGTCCCTTGATCGTCTAACAGGGTGTCTCGACAAAACAAAACAAAACACAGACAATGATCCCAACAGTATTCCCACTTCTCCAATCCCAACTTAACTTAAACACATGACTCAGGAGGTCACACCAGTGGCTGTCAATCCGAAAACCCTGCCTAAACCCACGCCCGAGACTCAGCATTTTTGGGATGGCGCAAAAGCTGAAGAACTGCTCTTACAGCAATGTGATGCTTGCCAGCATATTTATTTTCCCCCGCGACCTTTTTGTCCCGATTGCGCATCGCGGGACGTGAGTATCATAAAGGCGAGCGGCAAAGCGATACTGTATAGCTATGTGATTAACCACCGCGTGCCAAAATGGGCCGACGGCCCTTACTCAATCGCAGTGGTTGAGCTTGAAGAAGGCCCGCGGATGATGACCAATATTGTTGACGTAGAACAGACGCCCGAGGCGCTGGTGCTTGATATGCCGGTGGAAGTTGTTTTTGATGCAGTCAGCGATGACATCACCCTACCAAAATTTCGACCTGCTGGAGATGCCTCATGAAGCCGCGTTCAATTGCTATTGTCGGTGCTGCCGAAACGACTGAATTAGGCAAGATTCCCAATGTATCGCAAATCCAGCTTCATGCTGATGCGGCATTAAATGCTATGGCGGACTGTGGTCTGGGACCAAAGGATATCGACGGCATTGCCTGCGCCGCGGAGTGGCCTACCGATCTGGCTCATTACCTGGGCATTACCCCAAGCTGGGTAGACGGCACTATGGTGGGGGGGTGCTCGTTTATGATTCATTTGCGCCATGCGGCTGCAGCCATCAATGAGGGTTTATGTACGACGGTACTTATTACTCACGGCGAAAGCGGTCGCTCCTGGGTCGGTAGCAAGGCCATGGGCAATAATCAGGCGAGCCTCGGCGGGCAGTTTGAGATTCCCTTTGGCTGCCTGGGGCCACCGACCATGTTTACCGTACCGGTACTGCGCTATATGAAAGATCGTGGTCTGACTCACGAACAGCTGGCCAATGTGCCCGTGGTGCAGCGGGAGTGGGCGGCGATGAATCCGCGCGCCAGCTTTCAGGATCCGATCACCGTGCAGGATGTATTCGATTCCAAAATGATCGCTTATCCCTTCCACATTCTGGAATGTTGCCTCGTGACTGATGGTGGCGGTGCGTTGATTCTTACCACAGCTGAGCGGGCTAAAGATTTTCCCACCAAGCCGGTCTACGTGCTCGGTACCGGTGAAAGTGTCGAAACCCCGATGATCAGCCAGATGAAAGATTTCACCTCCTCAAGCGCTTTTCGTGTGTCGGGGGCCAAGGCTTTTAATGAGGCGGGCATCAGTCACAGTGATGTTGACCACCTGATGATCTACGATGCCTTTGCGCATTTGCCGATTTATGGTCTGGAGGATCTCGGTTTCGTGAAACCGGGCGAGGCGGGTGACTATATCTGGGAGCGCAATACCGCTCCGGGTGGTGAATTACCCATGAATACCAATGGTGGCGGTTTAAGCTATATGCACTCCGGTATGTACGGCATGTACGCCCTGCAGGAAAGCGTGCGGCAAATGCGTGGGATTGCGCCGGCTCAGGTGGAAGGCGCAAAAATATCGGTCTGTCATGGTGTTGGCGGCATGTTTGGCGCCAGCGGTACCGTCATAATGACTAACGAATAACGACTGCATCAGGATGGCCGGTCATAATTGCGGGCTTATGGGCCCGGAAAGGGCTTAGCGCAGGGCTTTTTGTTGATTGAGATCATTTGCAGACGCTTCATTTTAAGCATAGCAAAGGGCAAATCGGTAGTTTATGCTTAACAGTGACTGAATTTTTAGATTTTTCCTACGGTTTCAGGACTTGTCAATTGGACCTCATTCTGTGGGCAAGGATCAACAATCAATAGTAAAGCCAGATGCCCACAAGAGGCCAGTTATCTGGTTTAGGGTGCAGTTTATGGTATATGAACAACTTCAGGAGAGAATGACATGAAATACGATATCGTGATCAAAAATGGCAATCTCATAGATGGTACTGGCGCCGCGCGTTTCAAAGCAGACGTCGGCATTGTCGATGGCAAAATCAAAACCATTGGCACCATCAATGATGATGCGAAGGAAGTGATTGATGCGACCGGGCAGATAGTCTCTCCCGGTTTTATTGATGGTCATACTCATATGGATGCGCAGGTATCGTGGGATCCCTTGGGTACTTGTTCTGTATGGCATGGCATCACCACTGTAGTGATGGGCAATTGTGGTTTTACTCTGGCACCCTGTGCGGCCAAGGATAAGCACCTGGTCGTGCGTAATCTGGAGCGTGCCGAGGATATCGCCGGTGAAGCCATGGAAGCCGGTATTGACTGGACCTGGGAGACTTTCCCTGAATATCTTGACGCTGTTGATCGACTACCCAAGGGCATCAACTATAGTGGTTATGTCGGTCACTCCGCCCTGCGTACCTATGCCATGGGTGAGCGAGCATTCAGTGAAGAAGCGAACCCCGCAGACATGGAGGCCATGAAGAGCGAGCTGGCCGATTCAATTCGTGCTGGCGCGATGGGCTTTACCACCTCTAGAACGCGCAACCACCAGACACCTGATGGTGATCCGGTAGCCAGCCGTCTGGCGAGCTGGGATGAAGTTAAGGACCTGGTTGGCGTGATGGGTGATCTGGGCGCGGGTATTTTTGAGATTGCCAGTGAGGAAGTTGGCCGGGATCCTAAAAAACAGCGGGAATACCACGAGCGCCTGAAAGATCTCGCAGTTGAATCGGGCCGACCGGTTACCTATGGCATGTTCAGCACCAAACGGGCACCGGAAATCTGGGCTCCCTATATGGACTTACTCGATGAAACGGCTGAGGCAGGCGGCAAAATGTTCGCCCAGGTGCATAGTCGGGCACTCACCGTGTTGATGTCTTTCGAGACCCGCATGCCCTTTGATGGTTACCCGGTATGGAAGGAAATGCGTCAAAAACCATTGGCTGAGCAGGAAGCTGCACTGCGTGATCCAGAAATGCGCGCCAAACTGGTTGCAGCCGCTAATGCTGATAACCCTGATAAAAGAAAAGCCGCCGGCCCAGAAATTCGTCGAATGAACTATGAGGCTGTAACCGTGATGGACAGTATCGAAGGCCCCAATAAAACCATTGCCGAGCTCGCCGAAGAAAGCGGTAAAGATCCTGTCGATGTAATGATCGACGTGGCGCTGGAAAAAAATATGAAAGCGTTTTTCCGCCAGCCCTTGATCAATGAAGATCAGGATCACGTACTGG
>JAHRWI010000367.1 GCA_019090225.1 Porticoccaceae bacterium | reverse complement strand
TAAAGGTTCTGGTAGTGGGTAATCCGGCCAACACCAATGCCTTGATCGCCCAGCGTAATGCGCCGGATATTAACCCACGGCAATTCACCGCCATGACCCGCCTTGATCACAATCGCTCTATGACTCAATTGGCGCAAAAAACCGGCACCACCATTCACGCGGTCTCCAATATGACCATTTGGGGCAATCACTCGGCGACTCAGTATCCTGATTTGTATAACGCTAAAGTATCCGGCGAAAGGGCCAGCGATAAAGTCGAGCAAAGCTGGTACGAAAATGACTTTATTCCTACGGTACAACAGCGTGGCGCAGCGATTATCAAAGCCCGAGGTGCATCCAGCGCAGCATCAGCAGCCAATGCGGCCATAGGCCATATGCGCACGTGGGCCACGGGTACAGCGGAGAATGACTGGACCAGTATGGGTGTCTACAGCGATGGTAGCTACGGTATTACCGAAGGGCTAATCTATTCCTTCCCCTGTGTCTGCAAGGACGGGGATTGGCAAATTGTTCAGGGTCTCGAAATCAATGAGTTTTCCCGTACTAAAATGCAGGCCACACAGCAAGAACTCACTGAAGAGCGCGACGCAGTACAACATCTCCTTCCTTGAGAACAACAAACTTAAGCATAATAAGCTTAGGTATAGGAAGCTTAGGAGCTAAAAAACAGCACGGCCTTGAGACAAGATTGAATAAGGGCTCCTGTTTTTCCTTTCGTTAAGAAAAGCAACGCTCGGAAAATCAGTGTCAGGGTAGTGAATACCAGGAGAACAAGTATGGCATTTCCAAAAATTGGCAATATTGCACCGGCCTTTAAACTCAAGAATCAACGGGAAGAAGATGTCTCCCTGAAAGATTTTCGAGATAAAAAAAATGTCGTACTCTATTTCTATCCCAAAGCGCAAACTCCGGGCTGTATTGTCCAGGCCTGTGGTATTCGCGATGCTCGGGACGACTTTGAAAAACTTGATACCGTGGTGCTGGGTCTTAGCCCCGACCCCATCAAACGTTTAGTTAACTTTGAAACTAAACAGTCTTTAAATTTTGATCTGCTATCAGATGAAGATCACGCCGTGGCTGATAAATACGGTGTCTGGGACTTGAAGAAATTTATGGGCCGGGAATATATGGGCATACTGCGCACGACCTTTATTATTGGTAAGGATGGCCGCCTGAAGTACGTGATGGCTAAAGTCAAAACCAAAACCCATCATCAAGATACCCTGGACTGGATTGTAGAAAACCTGGTCTGATTTAAACTCTGGGGCATACCCGGCCCTTACCATCTTTGTTTGTTTTTAATTAAGAGGCACACCTATGTCATTTTTTATCCCTTCAGCCATGGCCGCCCCTGCCGTTGCGCCCGGTGAGCCTAATCCGCTGATCACCGTTGTTATGTTCGGTGGATTATTTTTGTTTATGTACTTGATGATTATCCGCCCGCAGCGCAAGCGTTCAAAAGAGCACAGATCCCTGGTCGAAAACTTAGCCAAGGGTGACGAGGTGGTGACCAATAGTGGGATTCTCGGCAAGATCGGAAAAATAGATGGTGAATATCTCGTTCTCGAAGTCTCCGACACAGTGGAGTTAAAGTTTCAGCGCGCTGCTATTCATGCGGTGCTGCCTAAAGGCACCATTAAGGCCATATAATTGATGCCGAGTTAGCGGATACTGCGGGTTATCTTGTCAGCAGCTGATAAATTACGAACCGCCGACAACTTGTAGCTAACTTACAAGCCATCGAAAGCCGGGTGAGAGGTTCAGGTGAGAGGTTTAAATGGATAGCATTGCATACCCACCTCGTTTATCTCTGGCTCGTTTATCCACGCCACTCCAGCCTCTTGACCGGCTCTCCGAGCAACTCGGTGGGCCGAGAATCTGGGTTAAAAGAGACGATCTGACAGATTGCGCGGTTAGTGGCAATAAAATCCGCAAGCTCGAATTCAGTCTCGCTCGTGCTCTGGAGCAGGGCTGCGATACGCTGATTACCTGCGGTGGTCTCCAGTCAAATCATTGTCGAGCTACCGCATTACTCGGTGCTCAGCTCGGACTCAAAGTACATTTGATTTTGCGTAACGAAGGCACCGTTGATGGAGTGGCGAATAATCTTGATGCTGCCATTCCTGAAGGTAATTTATTTCTCGATTATCTCGCAGGCGCAAATGTGTCCCGTTATGACAAGAAGGAATTCCAGAGGAATTTGCCGGCTTTATTTGAGCATTGGACTCAGTATTATCAGGCGCAGGGCAACAAAGCCTATTCAATTCCAACCGGTGCGAGTGATGGCACCGGCGTCTGGGGATATGTTCACTGCATTCCAGAATTAACAACTGATTTTGAAGCGGCTGGTATTAAGCCCCAGACCATCATTCACGCAACCGGTTCGGGTGGTACACAAGCTGGTTTAAGTGCGGGGGTAGCACTTTACAATTTTGATGCCACAGTGCTTGGTATCGCGGTTTGTGATAACGCAGATTATTTTCAAAACAAAGTTCGGGCCGATATTATTGCCTGGCAGAGCCTGTATTCTATCCCTCTTGATCCGCAAGCCATTCCCGTCCATGTAGATGATCGCTTTGTCGGGCCAGGTTATGCCCAGGCAGATGAGGCGGTGTTTACTGTCATTCGTGAGCTCGCCGCATTGGAAGGTTTGATTTTAGACCCGGTATACACTGGCAAAGCTTTCCATGGAATGATAGAAAAAATCAGGCAGGGAGAATTTGCTGGGCAATCTGATATTGTCTTTGTCCACACCGGCGGTATCTTTGGCCTGTTAGCACAACGTGATTTCCTTAAACCCCAGGTCTCATAAGCTCGCAGCATGAGTCTGGTAATAGAAAGCTCCTTGTAGGAGCCTGGTCAAAGGAATCTGCTCACGGAACCTGGCTAAGCTTAATACCATCGACACTCAATAAAAATAAACGGGAAGTACGCATTGTTGGAAACGATCGTTGGACAAATAAATAGTGTTGTTTGGGGCCCACTGATGCTGGGTCTTATTCTTGGTGCTGGCTTGTGGTTAACCGTGGGGCTGCGGTTTTTACCCATAAGAAAACTGGGCTTTGGCTTTCGGCAATTACTCAAAGGCGAAGGCCAGCGTGATGACGGTGACATATCCCCATTCTCCGCGCTGATGACCTCCCTGTCTGCGACTATCGGAACCGGCAATATCGCTGGCGTGGCCACCGCTATAGGCATCGGCGGGCCCGGTGCGTTGTTCTGGATGTGGTGCACCGCACTGGTTGGTATGGCGACAAAATACGCCGAGGCTGTGCTAGCAGTTGAATATAGAGAAACCGATGACTTGGGTCGCAAGGTCGGTGGCCCTATGTATTACATCAAAAGCGGGCTGGGCCAACGTTGGCTATGGCTCGGCACCTTGTTTGCAATTTTCGGTATGTTGGCTGGCTTCGGTATCGGTAATACTGTTCAGGCCAGCGAGGTGGCTCGGGTGCTGGCTTCGTCATTTGATATCCCCGAGCTGGTGAGTGGTGGGGTTATGGCAGTTCTGGTTGGCGTGGTTTTGTTAGGCGGCATAAAGAGCATCGCGCGGGTGGCATCAAGCCTGGTGCCAGTGATGGCAGTGACCTATTTGCTGGGGTGCAGTGTCGTGCTGGTGGTTCATATTGGCGAGATCCCCCAGGCTTTGGGGCTAATAGTTGTCAGTGCTTTCACATCGACGGCAGCGGAAGGGGGCTTTGCTGGCGCGGCGGTGATGGTGGCGATACGGATGGGTGTGGCGCGAGGGATATTTTCCAACGAAGCGGGTCTGGGAAGTGCGCCTATCGCGCACGCAGCGGCGAAAACCGACAGCCCCGTGCGCCAGGGCAGTATTGCCATGCTAGGTACTTTTATCGACACCCTAATTATTTGCACACTGACCGGCCTGACGTTAATTGTCACTAATGTCTGGACGGGCACCGAACAGGGTGCGGCGATGACTGCATCGGCTTTTGCCAGCGTGGTGCCGATTTGGGGTGATAAATTTGTTGCTGTAGTCCTGGCGTTATTTGCCTTCACCACAATTATCGGCTGGAGTTATTACGGTGAGCGCTGTGCTGAATTTCTGTTTGGCACCAAAGTAATTGTTCCCTACCGGATACTGTGGACTCTGGCCGTTTTCGTGGGGGCCGTGAAAGGGTTGGGTATTGCCTGGCTAATCGCCGACACCTTGAATGCGATGATGGCGATACCCAATCTTATCGCCCTGGTCTTGCTCAGCCCGGTGGTTTTTCGCCTCACGCGAGAGTGGTTTGCAGATCAGGAGACTTAGGCTACAGTGGGCTGAATGTTTCTGAGCATAGCTGGCGTATTCACCGATAAAATTCACCCATAACTGAGCTATCAGTCACCCATAAAACAAGTCAAAGCGGACGGTATTTTGGCCGAAGATTTTAACGACAAGTTGGTTATCGCTATTTCATCTCAGGCCTTATTTGACCTCAGTGAAAGCCATCAGGTGTTTGAAAATAAAGGCCTGGCCGCTTATTCCCAATATCAAATAGCCCACGAATCAGAGCCTCTCGATGCCGGTGAGGCTTTTCCCCTGGTGCAAAAACTATTGCGCATCAATGAACAGTTTGAGAAACCCCGGGTCGAGGTCATTCTGCTGTCACGCAATTCTGCGGATACTGGTTTGCGTATCTTTAACTCCATCGAACATCATGGCTTGAATATCACCCGTGCGGCTTTTTGTGGCGGTAAAAGCCCCTACCGTTATGTCAGTGCTTTTGGTTGCCATTTGTTTCTTTCGACCCATGGCGAAGATGTTAGCAATGCTTTGAATCATGGTGTCGCTGCAGCAACGCTACTAGCATCAGCCCAACCCCGGGCTAATGACAATGAGCTGCGCTTTGCTTTCGATGGGGATGCGGTGCTGTTTTCAGACGAAGCCGAACGCGTCTATAAAAGTGAAGGTCTTGAAGCCTTTTCCCGCAGCGAAAAAGCCGCGGCAAAAACCCCCCTGAGTGGCGGCCCGTTTAAAAACTTTCTTCAGGCCCTACATCGATTACAGGCTGAATTTCCGCCAGAGACTGGCCCGATACGAACCGCATTGGTCACCGCGCGCTCCGCTCCTGCTCACGAAAGGGTGGTGCTCACCTTGCGGGACTGGAATATCCGCATTGATGAATCCTTATTTCTTGGCGGTCTCGATAAAGGTGCCTTCTTGAAATCTTATGGTGCTGATGTGTTTTTTGATGATCAGCTCCAGCATTGCGAATCCGCCAGCCAGAATGTCGCTACAGGTCATGTACCCCACGGGATCGTTAATGAGAAGTGAGTCTGAAGGCTGCTTTTAGGGGAATGGGCTGGCAACTTTATAAATAAGCGTCTATGCTCCAAAGGAATAGCTTTAAGTATTCTTAGATCAATGTTATCTAGGCCATAACGATATGAAATTACAGCAATTACGGTATATCTGGGAAGTCGCCCACCACGAATTAAATGTTTCGGTCACCGCTCAGGCGCTCTATACATCCCAGCCCGGTATCAGCAAACAGATACGTCTGCTCGAAGATGAGCTAGGTGTTGAGATATTTTCTCGTAGCGGTAAACATCTCACCCGAGTGACGCCCGGCGGTGAAGAAATCATGAAGATTGCTGGGGAAATTCTCGGTAAAGTTGAAAGTATTAAACAGCTTGCCCAGGAGCACAGCTCTCCAGATAAAGGCAGTTTGTCAATTGCTACCACCCACACCCAGGCAAGGTACGCACTACCGGCGGTTATTGAGTCTTTTATAGAGCACTATCCCGATGTTGCCTTGCATATGCACCAGGGCACACCCGCGCAAATTTCGCAATCTGCTGCCGACGGTGAAGTAGATTTTGCCATCGCCACAGAAGCGCTGGAGTTATTTCAGAACTTACTGATGATGCCTTGCTACAAATGGAACCGCTGTATTTTGGTGCCTAAAACGCATCCTCTGGCCAGCATTGCCGAACTGTCCCTCGAAGATGTCGCCGAATATCCCATCGTGACCTACGTTTTTGGCTTTACAGGCCGCTCGAAGCTTGACGAGGCCTTCCGTGTCAAAGACTTGAAGCCGAGAGTCGTGTTCACTGCTACCGACGCCGATGTCATCAAGACCTATGTTCGCCTGGGCCTGGGTATTGGCATCGTTGCTCACATGGCCTATGACGCCGAGCAGGATAGCGACTTGGTCGCGCTGGAAGCCAAACACCTGTTTAAACCGAGTATTACCAGTATCGGCTTTCGCCGTGGTACGTATTTAAGGGGTTTTATGTACGACTTTATCGAACGTTTCGCGCCCCATCTTAATCGCGATATCGTTGATGAAGCCTGCACAATAAGCTCTAGAGAAAAGCTTGAGGAATTCTTTTCAAGCATCGAATTACCCGAATACTAGATATTTTTAGTTATTTATGGATATTTGAAACCAGTAGAATTATTTCGAATTTATCCCATCGTTTAATCTTTAACCAGGAGTCTTCTCTGTGGAAATTGCCTGCCTCGATCTTGAAGGTGTTCTTATCCCCGAAATCTGGATCGCCTTTGCTGAAGAAACCGGTATCGACGAATTGCGTGCCACCACCCGTGATATTCCCGACTACGATGTGTTGATGAAACAAAGGTTGGAGATTCTTGATAAACACGGTTTGGGTCTTAACGAAATACAAAAAGTGATTGCCCGTTTGACTCCCCTTGAAGGGGCCGTTGAGTTCACAAACTGGTTGCGGGAACGCTTTCAGGTGATTATTTTATCCGACACTTTTTATGAGTTTTCACAGCCTTTAATGCGGCAATTGGGTTTTCCGACCTTGCTTTGTCATCAGCTTGAGGTGGACGAAAGCGGTAGGGTTATAAATTATCATCTGCGCCAGGCCAACCCTAAACGTCAGGCAGTATTGGCGCTAAAAAACCTTTATTACCGTATTATCGCTGCCGGTGACTCCTACAACGACACCACCATGCTGGCTGAAGCTGATGCCGGTATTTTGTTTAGTGCGCCGGATAATGTCATTGCTGAATTTCCGCAATTTCCTGCGGTGCATACTTACGAAGATTTAAAGAAAGCCTTTATTAAAGCCAGCAATCGCGAATTATCTTTATAGTCAGCTGGGGCCTTAGAGTTGGTGAGGGGACTCGTTACTTAGTGTATCCATAAGCAAGGCGATCTTGGTGATGGATTCCTGATATTCATCCTCAGCGTTTGAGTCTGCGACAATACCGCCACCGCCCCAGCAATGTAACTTCCCATTATTAGCGACTAAGGTCTGTCTCTTATACACATCTGACGCTGCCGACGATAAGG
>JAHRWI010000366.1 GCA_019090225.1 Porticoccaceae bacterium | reverse complement strand
CTTCGAGCACGCCTTCGCCAACCGGCGCAACCCACTCACCGTTTATGTAAAATTTGTCACGTACGATCATTTTTTAACCCCTGTATTTATCAAATACTTATTTTAGCAAAATGCTTATCCCGTTAAATACTTGCTATAGACTATTTACCTAGAAGACCTTTCAGGCCACCTAATGATTCTTCCAGTTTGCCTTTTTCATCTTTCAGCCGCTGTTCCACTTGCTGGCCGACTGCTTTAAGAGCGCCTGCATCAAGCACCGCAGACATGGCATCCTTATTAATAGCAGCGAGTATTTGCTCAGCCACTTCTGCGCCCGTAGCACCATTGGATTTTTCACCAATACCTGACAGCTTGATTTCCGGCAAGGCCACATCGACGGTCTTGCCTCCCAACAAGGGATTGCTGTAATGAATTTTTCCGCCGCTAATTAGCAGTTCTTTGATAATTAACTTGGTGCCTGTACCGCTAGTGTCCGTATCTGCGTCAGAAGGCGCAGCCGTAGAACCGACTGACTGCTCAACATTTTTCTGTAGCTGTTGCAGGTTCGTCGATGATTTGCCCTGCTCATAGGTGATCTCCGGTGCAAGAATACGCAAGCTGGTAACGACTATGGGGTCAGCCGTAAGCGAGTCGGTATCCAGAGTGATGGCAATTTCACCAAGGGAAAAAGCATTCGGGGTTTTGAAGCCATCGGGATTGGCCACCACCAAATTACGCAGACTACCCTCACCGGACCAGGGTGATAATTTGGCACCGCCAAGGCTGACATCTGTGCGGGTGTATTGAGGACCGAAGGTTTCAACTGCCGTCTTGATACCGCTATCAAGGAAATAGATGCCAACACCCACCAGAATCGCGACGACCAGAACCAGAAGAGCAATTATTTTTAGAAGTGTTTTCATCACGGCGTCCTTATCTTTAGTCAAGCCCTGATGCTAGTAGCTATGCTCGCGAAAGGCAAACCTCAGAGGGCAAGCCTATCATCAGGCGTTTTCTTTTTCCTTTTCCCCAGCCTAGAACCTAGATCGAAAACCTAGCCAATAATATTCCTTGCTCTCAAAGCTGCCAGTTCGTCCTGGTTTACGTCGAGTAATTCGCTCAGCACGGCATCGGTATGCTGCCCCAACAAGGGCGCAGGGGTGAAATCCTCCTGGTTGCTACGGGACAGCTTCACCGGATTACCCGGCGCTTTGGTCGTCTGGCCGTTGGGGTGACTGATATCCACCACCATATTACGATGCAAAACCTGAGAGTCACTCAAAGCCTGACTAAAGGTATTAACTGGCGCGCAGGGAATCCGCTCGGCTTCAAGTTTCTCCAGCCAGTAGGCCGAGGTATTGGTGACAAATATCTCCGCAACCTTAGTTTCAATAAGAGTTTTATTGGCTAGACGACCGGGCTGGTGATCATATTCCGGTTTACGTAGCTCATCACATTCAAGCACGTCGAGCAGACCGGTCCAGAAATTATCGAAAATAATGGCGATAACGATAGAGCCATCCTGGGTACTAAAGCTGTTGTAGGGAACGTGAACGAAGTGGGAATTACCGATGGGCTGAGGGTTTTCACCGGACAAAAAGTACATAGTCGCCATATAACTGAGCATAGAGACCTGACCATCGAGCATGGAGATATCCACATGCTGACCTTTACCACTGCGTTCTCGCTCATAAAGCGCGGTCAGCACACCGACCATGCCATAGAGGCTACCCCCGAGGTCAGCAATGGGCACACCGGAACGCTGGGGATGATTCACATCATTACCGGTAATCGACATATTGCCGCCATAAGCCTGCACCACCTGATCAAAGGCCGTACGATGCATACCGGGGCCTTCGGAACCAAAGCCAGTAATGGAGCAGGTGATAATGCGCGGATTCACTTCACTGAGCCGTGCATAGTCGATGGCCAGCTTTTGGGTGACACCAACGCTGAAATTATCAAAGACGATATCAGCGGTTTTAACCAGGCGATAAAACAAGTCGCGGCCCTCGTCACTTTTCAGATCCAGAGCCACACTTTTTTTATTACGATTGAGATTAATAAAGTAAGCACCCATGCCATCGATGGAATTTTTGGGATCATTGGCCAGCAAGCCTCTCGTGCGCTCGCCTTCGAGTGGTTCAATCTTAATGACTTCGGCCCCCAAATCTGCCAGAGTCATGGTGCCGAAAGGCCCAGACAGAATGTGGGTTAAATCGAGAATACGTAATCCGGCCAATGCCTTGTTCATAAGCTAGTGAGTCACTTGAAATTTAAGAGGCGGCTATTCTGGCACTCCCGTTCTCGGCTGTCACCCAGAAGAACACAGCGAGCAACTGGCTGCACTAAGATGCTAAAAGCTGCACCCCAACACTTAACCTCTTGAGGAATTTCAGACATCATGGCCTTAGATCATTTTTTGCTGGGCTTTCGCTTACTGGGCAAACCGGGTATTCGGCCCTGGGTTGTTCTACCACTACTTATCAACATCGCATTGTTTGTCGGCATCACCGCGCTGGCGATTGATTATTTCGCCACCTTGCTCGGCAGTCTTACCGACTGGTTACCGGGCTGGCTCAGCTTTATCACCTGGCTTATCTGGGGCTTGTTCGGCCTGACCTTATTGTTCGTCTATGGTTACACCTTTACGATCATTGCCAACCTGATCGCCTCGCCGTTTTACGGCGTACTGGCGGAACGTACTCAACAACATCTGGATCATCTAAACGAAGCAGAAGCTCTAAACTGGGCAAGTATCAAAGCGATTGCCTGGCGCTCATTTGTCCGTGAGTTGCGCAAGTTAATGTATTTTATGCCGCGTATTCTCGGCATTTTGGTGCTCTGCCTGATCCTGTCATTCGTCCCCGTTCTGAATTTGGCGACACCCTTTATCGTGTTTCTGTGGGGTGCCTGGTCCATGTCTTTGCAATACCTGGACTACCCGGCGGATATCAATTTGGTGACTTTTGACGAATTGCGCCAGCAAGCGAAGACTCAAAGGCGTTTATTGACCGGGTTTGGAGGACTGGTGCTACTAGGCACATCGGTCCCACTGCTCAACTTGCTGGTCTTACCCGCCGCAGTCACAGGAGCAACCTCACTCTGGCTGAAGGAGTTTGGCGCTGTGGCAAACACCGATGATTGCGATTCCGAGCAAGTTAGTTCGGGGGTTATTAAGGTCGGGAAAGGCGAGCCATAAGGTCTTAGCACTCTCATAACAGGTCAGCAGACCAACCCTGCCCAGCCCTCGATAAAAAATTCGGCCAAGATCGGTAACCGCCGTCTCGCGACCACTTTTCATACCTCTCTAACTCATTGAAGTGCATAGGTTTCGCCCTTATGATCAAGAGTCAAAGTAATACGAGCGATCTCTGATAGAGGCTCGTGATCACTCAAAGCTCGAATCAGGAAAACAGGGCTAAGTCATTGAAAGAAATTACTAATAAGCAATCTTCTCACTATTTCTCCGGCCAGCATCACGAGACCGGCCATAGTGGGAACGGGTCTTCTGAATAATACTGTTACATTCAAAATGAGGGAGCGTGCCAAGAATGAGTATTGATTGGAATATAGCGTTAACTATAGCGATGCCAATAGTCTCAATATTTATTGGCGCACTTGTGACACACCTTTTTACGAATAGAGAAAGGCTCATTACTCATTATGGTCATGTCTCGTCTTTTAAGGTTAAGCCTGAAAACCCGGACGAAGAAGAATATTGGGTCTATACACATTCAGTTATCATCCGAAATATTGGGCGGAAAACTGCAAGGAATGTCCGCTTAGGTCACGCGGTCCTTCCAAAGAATGTAAGAGTTGAGCCAGATATAGAATACATACAAAAGGATCTTCCCGGGGGAGGAAAAGAATTTATATTCCCAAGTATAATTCCAAAGAAACAAGTAACCATATCGTATTTATACTTCCCCCCGCTTACCTACAACCAGATTAATACACACGTTGAGTCTGATGAGGGGCCAGCAAAATTGGTTACTGCCCTTCTGCAGCCTCAACCGCCAAAATGGCTCATGAGAACAATTTGGTTTCTAATTGTGTCTGGCTAAGTGTCATTTATATAATATATTTCTTATTGAGCCTTCTAATATAACAAGTGACTCAAACACCGTTCCGGCCAAAAAACGGCCTCCACTGGACGCGCTAACAGGCGCCGTTTGCCAGACGTTATGCGTAAGAAGGAATCATTCGATATATGAAACCAAGAATTAGCATGGTCACCCTCGGTGTTCGTGATCTGGCAATTGCAATCGATTTTTACGAAAAGGGGCTGGGGTTTCCCCGCATGGAATCCCCACCAGAAGTTGCGTTCTTTACGCTAAATGGTGCATGGCTTGGTTTGTACGGGCGTGAAGCATTCGCAGAGGATGCCCAAGTATCGTCGAAGGGAAACGGGTTTGAAGCGTTTACGCTAACCCACAACGTTGAATCTGAGAGCGAAGTCGATGAGGTGGTTGCCCAAGCAATAGCGGCGGGAGCCACGGTGGTCAAGAAGCCGGAAAAAGTGTTCTGAGGAGGCTACAGTGCTTACGTCAAAGATCTCGATAGTCATCTATGGGAGGTTGCGCATAACCCTTTATTCTGGGTAGGCCCGAAAGATGACTTGAAAAACCACCTGTAAATTGTACAATTGTCTGCATGGATATAGTCTCAGATACAAATATATTACTAGCCGTTATTTTTAATGAGCCAGAAAAAGATAATATCGTTCAGCTCACATCAGGAAATGATGCAATTGCCCCAGAGATACTGCCATATGAGGTAGGCAATGCCTTATCTGCAATGATAAAAAGAAAGCAGATAACGCACAAAGAAGCATTGCAGGCACAAAAGGCTATAAATTCTATTCCTATAAGGTTAATGAGCGTAGATATAGCCCAAGCCTTACAGTTGGCAATAGATTTTAATATCTATGCATATGACGCATATTTCTTACAATGCGCAATGAATCATTCATGTCCTTTGCTTACACTTGATAAAGGCATGAAAAAAGTAGCAAAACAGCTAAATATTAAAATATTGGAGTAATCAAATGAAAGTATTTACTTACTCACAAGCACGTCAAAATCTCTCCAAACTCTTATTGCTCGCACAAGAAGAGGAAGTTGAAATACGTCGAAGAGATGGAACTATATTTTCTTTGAAATCAAAAAAAGGTAAGGCCGTATCACCATTTGATGTCCCTGGGATAAAAACTAAAGCAACTACTGAAAATATTCTAACAGCAGTTAAAGACTCAAGAATGAGCTAATAATTAGCTTAATCGGAAACAATTCGAAAACCGCGTATTGTTAATTTTTTTACAGTTCAAGATTACGTTTTAGCACCTTTTCTGATGTAATAATTCGCGTAGTGCGATAAAGCTCAGGATGTTTCTGACTGTCTGTGTAACGCATTGGCTCTCCTGATGTCGGGCTAACAAACCAGGAGATTTCTGGGCGCGGCTCACCTAGCTGCTTTTTTAACGCTTGTGGTGTAATACCTAAGGCTTTAGCCGCTGCATTGAACGTGCAGCGTGTTTTTACCTCATTTATGTAGTCAACCACTATGCTAGTTTTGTCCTGCACGGCAAGATGCTCCTTATAAAGTTAACTCAAACGTTATATTGCGAAGTGCACTGGACCAAATTATAAAAACAATTGAGCCATTAAGAGGTATGAGCTGGCAAAATTCGCTTAGTTATTCCAGGGCGATTAGGCCATCATTCTCAATGATCCAATCAAAGCTCGCGCATCAGGCATCAGAGCCTTACCCACATGATCGAGGCGCGCGAGTTGATTACACAAGCAGCTTAACTGGCTCGGTATTCGACCAATAGCTCTTCGGGCGGCTGTTCACATTCGACCTTTTCGCCCAGTAGTTCGCCAATAGGTTCGAGCAAAAATGCATCGTCTTCGCAAGCGAAGCTGATGGAGGTGCCGGTTTTACCGGCGCGGCCAGTGCGGCCAATACGATGCACGTAATCTTCGGGTTCTTCTGGCAGGGTAAAATTGATGACATGACTAATGCCATCGATATGAATGCCACGCCCGGCTACATCGGTAGCGACCAGGACTTTAATTTTGCCGGATTTAAAATCATCCAGCGTTCTTACACGTTTGTTCTGAGCGACCTCACCAGACAGTAGCCCAACACTAAAACCGGCCTTACCCAGAAATTCCTGCAGGTGACGGCATTGATCACGGCGGTTGGCAAATACTATGACGCTCTCGACTTCTTCGCTGCGCAAGATATTGGCGAGTAGGTCGCGCTTCTTGCGGGTTTGAGTGATGTAAATCTTCTGGTTCACTGAATCGGTAGCAATTCGATCTGGCTCGATCTCAATCGTTGTTGAATCGTGGGTCCACTGCTCGACAAGGCTGACAACTTCGGGCGTGAAGGTGGCGGAAAACAACAAGGTTTGGCGCTCTTCTTTTCTCGGGGTCAAGCGAACAATACGGCGCACCTGGGGGATAAAGCCCATATCTAACATGCGGTCGGCCTCGTCAATGACCATGACTTCGACTCTATCGAGATACACATCTTTGCTACCGCAGAAATCGATCAGGCGACCTGGGGTGGCGACCAGAATGTCGCACAGTTTTTCGTCCAGATGACGGCGCTGCTTGT
>JAHRWI010000365.1 GCA_019090225.1 Porticoccaceae bacterium | reverse complement strand
GAACCAGAGGCAAGCGCCTGCTCGGACATAGTAGTTAAAAGAGAAAAATATTTTTCTTTATCAATACCGTAGTCTTTGGGTGACGGTACGTCGAGATCTTTATTTAGCTGACGCAATTCCTTAAGTAGACTTTGAATCGCTGTTTCAGTGTCGGTATCACGCTCGGCAAGACCCATGGCGCGAGCGCAGTCTGCATAACGCGGCATGGCCGCAGACGTAGAAAAAGCTGTCACAGTGGGCAGTAGCATGGCGTTACTCAGGCCATGTGCGACGTGGAAAAAAGCCCCAATGGGTCGGCTCATACCATGGACCAGACAAACCGAAGCATTTGAAAAAGCCATGCCCGCCTGGGTGGCAGCCAGCATCATCGCCTGTCTGGCGGCGGTATTACCTGGCTCGCGGCAGGCGCTACGAATGTTGCGGGCGATGAGTCCCATGGCCGATAGCGCCAGGGTGTCGGTGTAGGGATTATGTTTGACGCTAACGTAGGCTTCTATGGCGTGGGTCAGGCTGTCGATGCCGGTATCTGCGGTGGTACGGTAGGGCACGCTATAAGTGAGTTCATAATCAACGATAGCTGCGGCCGGCAAACATCCCAGTCCCATAATGAGCATTTTTTCATCGCTCGACTTATTGGTGATGACCGTGACTTTTGTCACCTCCGACCCGGTACCTGCCGTGGTCGGTATAGCAATAATGGGTAGTCCGGGTTCATTGGCCTGATGAGGGACTTTGTAATCTTGAATAGTGCCTCCGCCCCGCGCGAGTATGGTCATCGCTTTAGCTGTATCGATTGGGCTACCACCGCCCAGAGCAATGACACAATCGAAGTCGCCATTATTAAGAATATCAACACCAGTAAGCACGACATCATCCGTTGGCTCTGGCACGGTATCGGCGAATAAGCCCCAGGCGATACCAGCACCATCCAGCACGTCAGTAACGTGGGCAGTTTTACCACTGTCGCGCATAAACGGATCAGTCACTAGGAGGGGTTTGCTACAGCCGAGCTTCGCCATCACGTCAGCTACTTCAGCGACTGCGCCGCCACCAATCAGCATAATCCGGGGTGTGGTTATCGTTGCAAGCATCATGAGTCTCCTTTTACGGCTGCTTATCCAAAAACATTTGCCAGGTTTGATTTACTAATCAGGTCTGGTTAATTGATCAATTAGATTTCATAGTTCAGTTCGACTTCACAGATCAGTCCGACTGTTATTCTCTTCATAGTGGGTAATACAAGAGCTCACCTATTCAAGTGCTGTAGGGGATATATGTTGTTCGCTTTTACTGGAACCCACTGAAACAAAACTCCTTAGTGGGCAATTGTAAGGCTTCAAAGCTGTTGAGGCACTATGACAAGTTTACTCAGACAGATTTATTTTTGCGTGGTTTTTAGACTTCAATTATTGCTCTCGCATCCTCAGGTGTGGCGACTTGATGGCCCATACTTTCGATAACCGCAACGGCTCTTTGGACCAGTTGTACGTTGTTGGGTTGACCATCATTTGTGTAGGCAAAATCTTCCAGGCCCAGGCGGATATGACCTCCGAGGCTGATGGTAGTCGGCACAAGGGGGAAAATATCACCGCCAAGACAGGCCGAGAACCAGTTGCAGCGAACGCCACGGAGCATATCCAGGTAGGCTTCGAGACTTTTCAGTGTTGGGGGCAGGCCGAAGGGTAATTCCTCTCCGCCAAAATAAAATTTAAGCAGCAGGGGTTCGCTTAGCAATCCCTGTTCGAGAAAAATAAGGGCGGTGCGAATGCCGCTGGCATCGAATATTTGCAGGGTCGGTCGTAAACCGAGATCGCGAGACACCTCCAGAAAATAGCGGATGTCGTCGTAGGGGTTTTGGTAGACGAAGCCACCGCCGCCTGTCACTTCCTGTTTTTGCTGGTCGTAGGAGAATAAGTTTACTGAGGCCATATCCCCGGCACCTAAGTCGGGTTTGGTGTCGGTATCTTTTGCCAATTCAATAAAATGGCTGAGCCGAGATTGTGCATCCCCGGTAATGGGAAAGGTTGGCCACATCAATGGGTTGCATGCCTGTCGCGTGGACTTGAAGACTTCGCTGTAATAGGGGATGTCATGCATCCACTTGCCGGTTTCCGGCTCACGAACATGGAAGTGAATCAGCGCAGCGCCGGCTTTGCAGGTCGCTATTGCGTCATTGGCGATGTCAGCCGGACTGTAGGCAATGTTGGGGTTTGATGCTTTGTGTGCGTTACCGTTGATGGCGGATTCAATCATTATTTTGGCCATAGCTTCACCTTTATAGTTATCGATTGGTTTGAGGCTTCAGTACGTGGGTTAATTATTTTAGGTTACTTATCTTAGGCCAGTCATCCTAGGTCAGCCATTTTAGGTTGGTCATTAAAATATATCTCGCCACCTTTAATGAATGGCCTTGAGTTAAATAAGTCTTGGAAAGAAGCTGGAAATAGTCTTCACTGTGTTGGCATAAAATATGGCGTGGGTCTTCATGGGGGTTTTTTGAAGGTGCTTGCATATACGTTTTTGGCTAGGCAAGGTCTTAGTGACAATTGCTATTCAGGCAGAATGGTTTATAGACTGTCTCT
>JAHRWI010000364.1 GCA_019090225.1 Porticoccaceae bacterium | reverse complement strand
TTGAGTCTAAAGTGATGGCTCTATGGTGGGGGCGATACCTGAGAATTTCAACGACTGGAGCGGCTGATCTTGGCCTAAAGACCCTGCAAGGCTAAACTGCCGGGTCGCAGTGCTCAGGTGGCGCTGGGTCTTCACGGGTATTTGGTGGAGGTGGTTGGTTATTTGGTGGAGCGTTATTCGGTTGAGAAGAATTAAACATTGAGCGAATCTAAGGACGTTGAACAGCGCGAGTCGGCACCGCACAGAGGTTTACTGGGCTCTAGTGTCGTGGTCGGCACCATGACCATGTTATCTCGGGTGTTGGGCTTGATTCGCGATGTGGTGTTTGCGCGGGTCATTGGTGCCGATGGGTTGGCCGATGCATTTTTTGTGGCCTTCAAAATACCCAATTTTTTACGACGCTTGTTTGCCGAAGGCGCTTTTTCTCAGGCTTTTGTGCCGGTATTGGCTGAATACCGGGAGAAAGGTGGGGCAAGCGCGGTAAGAGAACTGACAGATCGTGTCGCAGGTGCCCTGGGTTCGGTGCTGGTGGTGTTAAGTGTGCTGGTGGTTGTCGGTGCGCCCATGTTAACGGCAGTATTCGCGCCGGGGTTCTGGAATGACCCCGCAAAGTTTCAAGCCACCAGCGACATGATTCGGGTGACTTTCCCCTACCTGTTGTTTATATCTCTGACTGGCCTGGCCGGCAGTATCCTAAATAGCTTTGATCGCTTTGCGGTACCCGCATTTACGCCAGTGTGGTTGAACGTTTGCCTGATTGCAGCGGCCCTGGTGGCAGCCCCTTGGTTTGATCAGCCGGTCTATGCCCTGGCCTGGGGTGTACTCGCGGCCGGTATTATTCAACTGGTTTTCCAGGTGCCTTTTCTGGCTAATATTCATCAACTGCCGCGACCTCGCATGGATTGGCAGCACAGCGGTGTCAGGCAGGTACTACGTCTGATGGCCCCAGCGATTTTTGGTGTCTCGGTGAGTCAGATCAACCTGCTATTTGATACTATCATTGCGTCATTTTTACCTACTGGCAGTGTCTCCTGGCTGTACTATTCTGATCGTCTGGCAGAGTTGCCCCTGGGGGTTTTTGGTGTCGCTGCGGCCACAGTTATACTGCCCAGCCTGTCTCGACAACATATCGCCAAATCACCCGCTGAATTTAACAGGACCCTCAATTGGGCGATGCGCTTTGTATTGTTGATAGCCGTGCCCGCCTCGGTGGCCCTGGTGATTGTTGCCGAACCGGTACTCACGGCATTGTTTTATGACGGGCTTGAATTTACCCGTCGCGATGTGGCGATGTCGGTCTGGAGCCTTCGGGCGTACGCTCTTGGCGTGATTGCATTTATGCTCATTAAGGTATTGGCACCCGGTTATTACGCCCGACAAGATATGAAGACGCCGGTGCGTATTGGTGTGATTGCCATGGTCGTCAACATGGCACTTAACGTCGCTTTCGTTTTACCCCTGCACCATTTCTTCGCGCTGGGCCACAGCGGACTGGCTCTGGCCACTTCTGTAGCGGCGTTTTTGAATGCCGGTCTGCTGTATCGAGGATTGCGGCGCGTTCAGGTTTTCAGCCCTGACAGCCAATGGCGGAAATTATTCCGAGCACTGGTGTTTGCCAATGTGTTAATGGCCACTGTATTAGTGGCAGGACTAGGCTACGTGCCCAGTTGGTTTGATCTCGGTAATTTTGAGCGCATAGGCTCGGTTCTCGCGTTATGTTTTGCCGGCCTGGTGAGCTACTTACTGGTTCTGCGGCTTTGTGGTTTGCGGGTGAAAGATTTTCGTCATGCTACGGCAGCGCAGTCTGAGTGATCTTTCTTGGCGTGGCTCGCTGTGGGTGTGGCTTTGATGGAAGCCAAGTCTGGACGCTGCTGGAGCCTGTTTTCGGCTCAGTCGCTAGGGTATAATTCTGCGGCTAAACGGCAATAAATTGTCGAACTAATGGCCTGCGAATCGTGGAATTAAACTCTTGAAATTGAACCGGGACTTTTTTATACGAGGTTGGCACAACCTGCGTGCGGAGCACTGTGGCAGTGTCGCGACCATCGGTTCTTTTGACGGACTGCACTTGGGTCATCGTGCCATTATTGAGCAGGTCAAGGCCAAAGCGGAGCACTATCAGGTGCCCTCGGTGGTGATGATGTTTGAACCCCAGCCAAGGGAATATTTTTCTGGGGAGCAAGCTCCAGCCCGCCTGATGCGCATGCGAGAGAAAGCCGATGCACTGGGCAAAGTAGGAGCCGACAGGGTTTTTTGCGTCAGTTTTAATCGAGCCTTGCGCGAGCTTTCGGCTCAGCAATTTGTTGATAGGCTGCTTGTCGAAGGTCTCGGTGTAAAGTGCCTGGTCATCGGTGATGATTTCCGATTCGGCTGTGATCGCAAGGGTGATTTCGCCATGTTGGCCGAACAGGGCAGGCGCCATGATTTCGAGGTCATCGAGACACATACTGTGACTATCGATGGCCAGCGGGTGAGCAGCACCCGTATCCGCCAGTCCCTAGAAGCCGGGGACTTTATCGGGGCGGAACGTCTACTCGGGGCGCCTTTTCAAATTACTGGCAAAGTAGTTTACGGCCAGCAATTGGGTAGCCAGCTGGGAATACCTACCGCCAATGTTAATCTGCGCCGGTATCGAGCGCCCCTAAGGGGCGTTTTTGCTGTTGAAGTGATCCTCGACGGCAGCAGGATAAAAGGCGTGGCTAATGTCGGTGTACGCCCTACAGTGGGCGATTTGATTAAACCAGTGCTCGAAGTGCATTTGCTCGACTGGAGCGGCAATATTTACGGTCGACGAATTGCCGTTGAATTTAAGCGCAAGCTCCGTGAAGAACACAAATTCACCAACCTTGATGATCTGGTGAAAAGTATCAATAAAGATATTTATGATGCGCGGCAGTATTTTGAATTAAGAGGATGACGTAAGGCTTCTATTTGTCAGTCAACTTATCAGCCAAGGGAATTTGGCTAATTAACAGAATTTTATATTTCACGTAGGTATTTATTTTAACGACGCCCTCAGTCTTTATGGCGAGGGCCTTTAAACAATTGACAGCGATTTCTATGAGCGATTCTAACCAGCCTGACACTTCCCAAGCGGACTATAAGGCAACACTAAACCTGCCTAAAACGTCTTTTCCCATGAAAGCCAACCTGGCGAATCGTGAACCCGGCATTCTAAAAAAATGGCGGGCCGATGATCTCTATGGCGCTATTCGTGAGGCTAGAAAAGGTCGTGAGAAATTCATTCTTCACGATGGCCCGCCCTACGCCAACGGCGATATCCATATTGGCCATGCGGTTAATAAAGTGCTTAAAGACATTATCGTCAAAGCGCGCACACTGGACGGTTACGATGCACCCTACGTGCCAGGTTGGGATTGCCACGGTTTGCCTATTGAGCATCGGGTAGAGAAGAAACACGGTAAGGCCGGGGCAAAAATTGATCATAAAGCCTTCCGGCAGAAGTGTCGGGAATATGCCTTACGCCAGGTGGATGGTCAGCGAAAAGATTTTATCCGGCTCGGTGTTTTTGGTGAGTGGGATAATCCCTACCTGAGTATTGATTACAAATACGAAGCCGACATCATCCGCTCCCTGGGTAAAATTATTGCCAATGGCCACTTGGTCAAAGGCTATAAGCCCGTGTACTGGAGCGTGGTTGGCGCCTCGGCACTGGCAGAAGCAGAAGTTGAATATCAGGATAAAGTATCGTTTTCCATCGATGTGAGTTTTCCTGTTGTCGATGAAAGTGCTTTTGCCGAAGCCCTTGGCGACTCAGGCAGCGAGTTGGGTGGGGAAGGGCAACTCTCAGTGGTTATCTGGACTACGACGCCCTGGACATTACCTTCTAATCAGGCGGTGTCACTGCATCCTGAGGTTGAATATAACGTCGTGCAATGTACGCAGGGCGGGCGAGAGCAACGTTTCCTTCTGGCTAACGATTTAGTTGAAAGCGCTATGGCGCGTTGGGGTATTGAAGATTATTCATCTCTTGTGTCCTGTATGGGTGCCCAGCTCGAAGGCCTGTTATTGCAACATCCTTTTTATGACCGGCAGGTGCCCGTGGTACTTGGTGATCATGTCACCACAGAAACCGGTACCGGCGCTGTGCATACCGCACCTGATCATGGGGTCGAAGATTTCGTGGTGTCGAGTAAATACAATATTGGCACCCTGAACTACATTGATGACCACGGGGTGTTTCGAGACCAGGTGGAGATATTT
The DNA here is from genome assembly GCA_019090225.1 of Porticoccaceae bacterium. Lineage (GTDB taxonomy): Bacteria > Pseudomonadota > Gammaproteobacteria > Pseudomonadales > Porticoccaceae > HB2-32-21. The sequence continues at coordinate 1,391 of JAHRWI010000364.1, read as the reverse complement.
GCCGGCGATCATGTCTACAAGGTGGACGAGAAAATTGTTGAGCTATTGCGTGAACGCGGGCACCTGTTAGCCGATAGCAAAATCACTCATAGCTACGCTCACTGCTGGCGCACCAAAACCCCACTGATTTATCGCGCCACACCCCAGTGGTTTGTCAGTATGTCGGCGAATGGCTTGCTTACAGATGCCAAAGCGGCGGTTAAAAACGTCCAGTGGTTCCCCGATTGGGGCCAGGCGCGTATGGAATCGATGCTTGATAACAGCCCCGACTGGTGTGTTTCGAGACAGCGTACCTGGGGCGTGCCCATTACCCTGTTTATCGATAACGTCAGTGGTGAATTACACCCCGATACCGATCGGCTGATTGAAGAAGTCGCGCTACGTGTTGAGCGCGACGGTATGGATACCTGGTCTGATTTAGATGCCAGCGAACTGCTTGGTGATGATGCCAGTCGCTATGACAAAACCACCGATACCCTCGATGTCTGGTTCGATTCCGGTGTCAGTCACGAAGCGGTGCTACGTCGTCGTGATTATCTCGCTTATCCCGCCGATCTTTACCTGGAAGGTTCGGATCAACACCGGGGCTGGTTTCAATCCTCGCTAAAATCGGCCATCGCAATGAATGGCACAGCACCTTACAAAGCGGTACTGACCCATGGATTTACTGTCGATGCCGATGGTCGCAAGATGTCGAAATCCCTTGGCAATGTCGTAGCGCCCCAAAAAGTCATTAATGACCTGGGTGCAGACGTGCTGCGCTTGTGGGTGGCATCCACAGACTTTAGCGGCGAGATGACGGTATCCGACGAAATTTTGAAGCGTACCGCCGACTCCTACCGGCGGATACGCAATACCGTACGCTTCTTGCTGGCTAACCTCGAGGGTTTTGAGCCTACTGAGCACCTCGTGCCGGTTGAGCAAATGCTATCTCTTGACCGATGGATATTGGCGCGTACCGCACAGCTTCAGGAAGAAATCACTACTGCTTACCAGGCTTATAATTTCCACCATATCTACCAAACCCTGCACAACTTTTGCGCTGGCGACCTGGGTGGTTTTTACCTGGATATTATTAAAGATCGGCAATATACCTGTCAGGCAGATAGTCTCGGCAGGCGCTCGGCACAAAGTGCCTTATTTCATATCGCTGAAGCATTAGTGCGTTGGATTGCGCCTATTCTGAGCTTTACTGCTGAAGAGGTTTGGGCGGTGATGCCCGGCCAACGCAGCGACTCTATCCATATCGCTGAGTGGTATGAGCTGCCAGCCGATAGTGGCGACGATGCCATCAGCAGCGACGATTGGCAGACTATCTTCGCAGTCAAGGAAGCGGTCAACAAGGCGCTGGAAGATGCCCGCCGCAATAATCTGGTTAAGGGTGCCCTGGA
>JAHRWI010000363.1 GCA_019090225.1 Porticoccaceae bacterium | reverse complement strand
TCGGCAGCGTCAGATGTGTATAAGAGACAGCATTAAGCGTCCTCAAAACTCTATGATATTGTCGACTAAATTCACCAGCTTTCAGTATTACCTGGGTGGCCTGGGTAGTAGCGCGGTGGCCATGGGCTTACAGGTAGTGATTTTCCCCTGGCTGGTGGTCGGCGTATTACACGAGCCTGCGGATCGCGTTGGTCTTGCGCAAATGGCGGTCATGTTGCCTAACTTGTTATTTATTCTTATGGGCGGCGCGCTGTCCGATAACCGTCATTTGGGTACCTACGTCAGTAATCTGTATCTGCTTTATATGCTGCCCTTTGGAATTATGCTGGGTGCGTCTCTGGCAGGTTATCTCAGCTACCAGATATTGATTATCTTTGGCGTGGGCTACGGGGTGATTACCGCCTTTCTCCAGCCTGCTCGGGAGAGTCTGCTGGTGCAAGTTTGTGGCGATAACTTGCAGAGTGCGGTAGCTAAATCAACATTCGTGCAGTTCGGGGCCCAAAGCCTGGGATTTCTATTGATGGGCCTGTTTGCTTACGTGGGCTTACCGGCTTTACTGGTCCTGCAAATGGTCATGTTCGCCTTTGCTGCCTGGTTTATACGACTTAGCCAGCCCTCTGGTGTGGGTTTGTCCGGTGGCCGTCACGACTCACGACAAAGTATCTGGTCGGGCCTGCGCGTAGTGTGGCGACATCCCAAACTGTTACCCCTGATGGTGATTGTCGGTGCCACAGGGTTTATCGGTTTTGGCGCTTATCTGGTTGCAATGCCGCTTATTGCGCGAGAGGTATATGCGGCAGGTGCAGGGTTTTACGCGGGTATGCAATTAAGTTTTGCTTTCGGTGTGCTGCTGTCGAATTTTATTTATATGCGTTTGGTAGGAGGTTTTCGGCGTCCGGGCCGGGTGTTGTTGATGAGCTTATTTGCCCGGGGCTTGATCATGGTGGTGATTGGTCTTGGGGTATCGATTTATGCCTTGTTTCCATTGGTCGGCGTGTGGGGCATGTTTTCAGGCATCTCCATTAGTTTGGGCAGGGTGATGACCCATAGCGAAGCGCCGGAATCCCACCGTTCCCGGATTGTGTCTATCTATCAACTGGCTTTATTGGGTACTGCACCTTTGGGTGCCTGGTTGTGCGGGGAGATGATTGCTTTGTGGGGCGTGTTAGATGTTTTTATCGTACTCGGTGTCGCGATCCTGGTGGCCTCAGTGTTCGGTGTTTTTAGCCAGTTGTGGAAAGAACATCCCGAAACGCCAGTAGTGCAGCCGTAACTGCCACATTGAGTGACTCGACGCCGTTACACATGGGAATATTCAAGCTATGTTGGGCCAGGTCTGAGACTTGATCTGATACCCCTGATGTTTCATTACCCAGTACATAAACAACCGGGCTATCGGCCTTGAAGCTCGATAGCGACTCGGTCGCATCCGCCCTTAAGGTACAGACTTGCGCGCCACTGGCTACAAATTCCTCCAGGCTTTCAGCAAGATCAGTACAGCGATAGATAGGGCAATGGAAGATGCTGCCCGCACTGGCTTTGATGACCAGAGGTGAGAGTGGCGCACAACCTTTTGACGGCAACAGGAGCCCCTGCATGGGGCTGGCGCAGACGGATCTGATCACCATACCCAGGTTTTGCGGGTTGGTGACCCGATCCAGGGCGATTAGCTGGTAGCGAGGGGGAGCATCGGCAAGGAAATCCCGGTAATGCCCGTAACGGGGACACTGTAAATCCAGGGCTACGCCCTGATCCTGACGCTGGTTCCGGGAGATACGGGACAGCTCTTCCCGACTGTGGTGGGCGACCTCAATACCCCGTTGTTCAGCGATGCGAATAATTTTATCCAGGGAACCACCGCTGCGATTACTTTTTGCGAGATGCAATTTATAGACAGGAACATCCTGTTCCTGCAAGGCTTCGAGCACCGCATTGCGACCATAAACAGTCAGTAGTTGATCAAAGAATTTCTTTTTCTCGATGTAGGCCATAGCGGGGGATCTTTAAGGGAATCGCATTATGGTGTTTAGAAGGCGGGCCTGGTTTTCTTTACAGAACAAGGTCGCTAAATGAACACGCTTTATGAGCAAGGCTCGCTTAAATAATCAGGTCGAGCAACACGGGGCAGTGATCCGAACCCATGATGTCATTGAGTATATCGGTGTTCTCAATTTTGTTCGTCAGACTATCAGTGATCAGGAAGTAATCTATCCGCCAGCCAACATTTTTGGCTCTGGCTCCAGCCCGGTAATCCACCAGCTGTATTTGACCTGGTCCGGGTTTTGATGACGAAAGGTATCGACCAGGCCGCTGGCGATAATGTTATCCAGGCCATCGATTTCAGCCTGGGTGTAGCCAGCGGATTTGTTGTAATTGGGCTTGGGCCGGGCCAGATCAATATCCCGGTGGGCGACGTTCAGGTCACCACAGACAATCACCGGTTTTTTTTCTTCCAGCTGCTTCAGGTAGGCCAGAAAATCCGCATCCCACTGTTGACGGTAATCCAGACGCTTTAACTCGCTGCCGGAATTGGGGGTATACACGGTGACCAAATAGTAATGCTCGAACTCGGCAGCGATGACTCGACCTTCCTGATCGTGCTCGGCAATACCCATATCAAATTGAACGGACTGGGGTTCGGTCTTGCTGAGAATGGCAGTGCCGGAATAGCCCTTTTTCTCGGCTGAATTGCAGTAAATATGATAGCCATTGATGCTGCTTAGCGCCTCGACGACCTGATCGTCCTGGGCTTTGGTTTCCTGTAGGCAAAGTACGTCGGCTGCCATGCTTTGTAGGGATTCGGCGAAATCTTTTTTCATCGCGGCACGAATGCCATTTACATTCCACGAAACTAAGCGCATTGAACTTCCTTCTTTAATATCTTGTGGTGTTTGAGGCAGGACGAGACCCAGGTTGCTTCAGGCCAGGTTGCTTCAAGCTCAGACAAAAAGCCTGTTGGTCATAGCCTCCGGCAACTTACTATAAACCGCGAGTAGGTTACACTAGGCAAAAATTCATTACTGAAACCAAGTTGAAACTAATTATAAATGTTAGCCAGGGAGTTACCTAGCTATGACTGACTCAGATAAACACAAAACCAGTAAGCCCGAATCCAAGCATCAAAACGATCCCTATGGAAACCTGCGTATGCCCGGCGAGGGAGAACCCATCACCGAACCGCCCATACCGGCGGCGACGGTTGTCCTTTTGCGTGATGGCCCAGAAGGTGTCGAAACATTGATGTTGCGCAAAAACAAAGAAATCCGCTTTGGTGGCATGTGGGTATTTCCAGGAGGTCGTATTGATCAGGAAGACTATCCCAATCATGACCCTGGCGAAGTGGCTCTCGATGGCGCTAGTGCTGCCAGTGATGATCATAAAACTGCTGCGGCACGTACCGCGGCGGCTCGAGAAACTCAGGAAGAGGCGGGCATTCACACGGACCCTGAAGACTTCGTGTGGTTTTCCCACTGGACGCCGCCGCCGATTACGCCGAAACGTTTTACCACCTGGTTCTTCGCTGCGCGGGTGACCGGTGATCAGGATATTGTCATCGATGGTGGCGAGATTCACGATCACCAATGGGTCAGCCCGGGTAAAGCCATAGAGCTACACGCTGCCCGCGAGATTGATTTTGTGCCCCCCACCTGGGTGACGCTCCACTATTTAAGTAGCCGTGGGTCTGTCGATGAGTTACTCAATCACTTTGCTTCGGTACCCCCCAAGGTCTATGAAACCCATCTGGGTAAAACCGACGAAGGTCATCGTGTTGCCTTATGGCATGGTGATGCCGGTTACGAAGCCTGGGATCCGGCCGTCGAAGGCGAGCGGCACCGAGTGGTGATGGCTAAAGATGGCTTTGTTTTTGAGAATACTATCGAGCCTTATTGAATAACACTAGGTCATCACGTTTCATTTTGAACTCTGGAATAACATCATCATGGATTTAGAATACTCTCAGGAATATAAAGATTTTCAGCAAGAAGTTAGGGCCTTCACTAAAACCCACGGCCACAAGTCCCCCAAGGGTTCAGCGGTTGCGCGCCCGAATGCACAAGTCAGGGAATGGCAGGCTTTGTTGATTGAACACGGTTATACGGCGCGGACCATTCCTAAACAGTACGGCGGTTATGGCGGTGAGGCCGATATCCTTAAAAACGTTATTATCGCCGAGGAACTAAACCGGGCGGGCTTAAACCGGGGGATTTCCAATCAGGGAGTCACCATGTTGATTCCCACACTGCTTGAAATAGGCAGTGAAGTGCAGCGGCAGCAATGGATCAAACCGACCCTCTACGGTGAAGTGATGTGGTGTCAGGGTTATTCAGAACCCAGCGCTGGTAGTGATCTTGCGGCGCTGCGCACCAGCGGTACCGAAGATGGCGATGACTTCCTGATCAATGGCCACAAAATCTGGACCTCTTCTGCCCACGTCGCCGACATGATGTTTATCCTCGTTCGCACAGAGCCGGATGCGCCCAAGCACCACGGCATCAGCTATATGCTCCTGCCTATGGATACTCCCGGTATCGAAATTCAACCCCTGGTGTCCATGACCGGTGTTGCCGAATTTAACGAAGTGTTTTTCACTGATGTCCGCCTCAAGCAGGACAAGATCGTTGGCAAGCGCGGTGAAGGCTGGCAGGTCGCCAACACCACACTTAAGCACGAGCGCGGTATGCTCGGTGATCCAGACCGTACCGCTCGGCAGCTTCAGGGGCTTATTGATTGTCTGAAAACCGAATCCGTTGGTGGTCGCCCGCTGATGGATTTCCCGGTTTATCGGGATCGCGTGCTGCGTATTCAGGCGCGGGTCAAAGCTATGCAATACAACTCCATGCGGGTACTGACCTGTAATTTAAAAGAACAAGATGCCGGTGTGGCAAGACTCATCGTCAAGCTCAATGCCACCATTTTAAATAATGAAATCTGCGAAACCGCCATCGATCTATTAGGCGAAACTGGCGCGCTGTTTGGCGACAGCGACTACGTGCGCAGAAACGGCATGTGGCAATACGCCTATATGTACAGCCTGGGGCTGATCATTGGTGGCGGGACTTCTCAGATTCAGAAAAACATTATCGCTGAACGAGGTCTGGGTTTGCCGAGAGAGCCGAAGCCTAAGCTTTAACGGTCTGGGTTGAGTTTTCTTGGTTGGGTTTTAAAGGCGATGGCTTAAAATAGGTGCGTCGAGATCAGAGTACTTTGCCCATGGCCAGTGCATTTGTAAGGCCGACCCTTGTTAATTCGCTCTGGCTAAATTGACGTTTCATATGACGTCCATCCGTAAACAATGTAATGGAATTCTATGACCCCGAAAGAGTTAATTCAAAGCATTAAAAATAATCCTCAAACTGTTGAATTTAATGATGTAATATCTGTTATTGATAGCCATTACACTTACACTGAGACACGCTTTAGCAACGGTCTTGGGGATAAGATACTCATTAACGAAGCGGGCAGCAATGCTGGATCTTGCCGTATTTTTGCCTTTGCCCAGCTCAATAATTTGAGCGAAGCAGAAACCTTGGCATGTTTTGGGCGTTACTATCGAGAGGACGTGTTGGGTAATCCCGGGGGCCAGGATCACAGCAATATTCGCACCTTTATCCGCGATGGCTGGGCTGGTATTCATTTTGATAGCAAGCCTTTGTTGGCCAGATAGGCTGGCCAGGTAGATAGTACTGAAAATATCCTCCGTTGACGGTTCCTTCTTTTTTCCTCTTTGATTCAATTCTTCAGTTAAGTTTGTGAACTCCTGAGCAAGGAGGTTTCAATCTACGGGCGGCGGCCTAATTGAGAGCCCTGTTTTGTCAGATGTTCGTTAAAGACAGACATATTTCTTGTGTGCGGAGATACTTAATGGCTGATGGTGTGCAGGCAAAGAATGCCAATAATCAAATCATACTCGGTCGGAGATCATCGGAATTGTTGTCTATAATGGCCGGGTTTTTACCCTGGCTCTGCCTCAGGGCAGCCCTTCCTACAGTGATCTGGCTTTGCTGTAGATACACTAATAGATGCAGTAGCAAATACAGGAATAAACATGACCAGCTTGAAAGACGCTTTTATATGTGACGCAGTGCGTACACCCATTGGTAAATTTGGTGGAGCCTTGTCGTCTATCCGAACGGATGATTTGGGTGCGCTACCTATCAAAGCCTTGATGGCCCGTAATCCGAATGTTGACTGGACGGCCATTGAAGATGTGTTTTATGGCTGCGCGAATCAGGCGGGGGAGGATAATCGCAATGTAGCGCGCATGAGTGCTCTGCTAGCTGGGCTTGACCCAGTGGTGCCGGGCGTTACTTTGAACCGACTGTGTGGCTCCGGCCTGGATGCGGTGGGCAGCGCAGCCCGAGCGATTCGTTGCGGCGAGCTTGATCTCGTCATCGCTGGGGGGGTTGAGTCAATGTCCCGAGCGCCCTTTGTGATGGGCAAGGCGGAATCTGCCTTTAGCCGTAATGCCGAAATCTTCGATACCACACTTGGCTGGCGTTTTATCAATAAGCAGATGCAACAACTACATGGCACGGATTCGATGCCGGAGACGGCAGAAAATGTCGCAGAGCAGTTTAATATTGAACGTGAAGCTCAGGATCGCTTTGCCCTGGCTA
>JAHRWI010000362.1 GCA_019090225.1 Porticoccaceae bacterium | reverse complement strand
CGTGGTGTTTCATAAGCTCGGCCTGACAGTGATCGACGAGCAACGCTTTGGTGTCCATCAGCGTCTGGCACTTCGGGAGAAAGGCTCTGGAGGATCAACGCCTCACCAATTGATCATGACTGCGACACCGATTCCCCGTACTTTGGCCATGAGCGTCTATGCCGATTTAGATTTTTCAGTGATCGACGAGCTGCCGCCAGGGCGGACGCCGGTCAACACCGTGGCCATTCCGGATCAGCGTCGCGATGACATCATCCAACGCATTCGCGGCGCCTGTGGCGAGGGTCAGCAAGCTTATTGGGTGTGTACCCTGATCGAGGAGTCCGATGTACTGGAGGCCCAGGCGGCTGAGGTCACCGCCGACGAGCTCAAACTCCTGTTACCCGAAATACGCGTTGGCCTGGTTCATGGTCGCCTCAAAACCGCAGAAAAAGCCCAAGTTATGGCGGCCTTTAAAGCTGGCGAGCTTGACCTGCTGGTCGCCACTACAGTCATTGAAGTCGGCGTCGATGTGCCCAATGCCAGTTTGATGGTGATCGAAAACCCTGAACGCCTGGGCCTCGCCCAGCTGCACCAGTTGCGTGGCCGAGTAGGGCGGGGCAGCGTGGCTAGCCATTGCGTATTGCTCTATGCCACACCGCTTTCCCAACGCGCCAAAGAACGCATAGCAGTGATGCGCCGAAGCAATGATGGTTTTGTTATCGCCGAGGAGGATCTCAAATTGCGTGGACCCGGTGAAGTGCTCGGCACCCGGCAAACCGGCGAACTCAACTTGCGTATCGCTAATCTGGAGCGGGATGCCCACCTGCTCGATCGGGTTAAAGACACTGCTGTAAACGTGATGCGTGACCACCCTGAGCGAGTCGAGCCAATTATCCGGCGCTGGCTGGGAGGCAATGAGCGTTACGGGCAAGTATAAATTCGCCCTTGTTGACCACTGTTTGCTCTGGCTCAATAAAAATCAGGATTGAGCCTTTAAGATTATGACATTGCCAACACTTGCTTCTATACTGGCGACCTCTAACCACCTCCATAAGACATCATTTATGGCTATCACCAACCCTCTGTATCAACTGCTCGGTAAGTCTCCTATTAGACCCTTGCAGGAGCATATGACCGAAGCTGTGCAATGCGCTGAATTGCTGGAGGGATTTTTCGACGCCTCCGTGGCCAACGACTGGGCCACCGCCGAGGTGATATACGACCGTATCTGCGCAGGGGAAACCCAGGCTGACGAGTTAAAAAAACAATTGCGCCTGCATTTGCCAAAAAGTTTTTTTATGCCGGTCTCGCGCAGCGATCTGCTGGAACTATTATCCGTTCAAGATCACATCGCTAATTGCGCGCGCGACATCGCCGGATTGATGTTAGGCCGTAAAATCATTATCCCCGACACGCTCAGTGAAAAAGGTCGGGAATTCCTTCAAACATCTGTTGCCACCACTCAGCAAGCGCTAATCGCCATCAACGAGCTGGATGAATTGCTGGAAACCGGATTTAGCGGCAACGAAATCACTTTTGTTGAAAATTTGATTGAGGAGCTGGCTGAGCGGGAGCACAAAACGGACTTGCTGGAACGTGAGATTCGCGGACAATTATTTAATGTCGAAGCACAACTACCGCCAATCGACGTTATGTTTCTCTATAAAATTATCGAAAAAATCGGTGAACTTGCTGATAATGCCGAGCGTGTCGGCGGCAGGTTACAGCTACTGCTTGCCCGCTAGCAGTTTGCCGCTAAAACTATTTGTCTCTTAAGCTCATTATCCGCAACTACCATCACTTAAAACCAACCTCTTCCAGAAAAATCGACCCCTATGACAATTATTGCTGAACACGGGTTTCTAATCCTCAGTCTCGCCTGCGCTTTTGGTTTTTTCATGGCCTGGGGCATTGGTGCCAACGATGTCGCTAACGCCATGGGTACCTCGGTTGGTTCAAAAGCTTTAACCGTCACCCAGGCCATTATGATCGCCATGGTATTCGAGTTTCTTGGAGCCTACCTGGCGGGCGGCGAAGTAACCTCGACCATTCGCAAAGGCATTATCGATACCGATTCACTGAATACTCGCCCTGAACTACTGGTGTTTGGCATGATGGCCGCCTTGCTGGCGGCAGGCACCTGGTTGTTGGTCGCGAGTATAAAAGGCTGGCCGGTGTCAACTACCCACACTATTGTTGGGGCTATCGTTGGCTTTGCGGCGGTGGGTATTTCCGTCGATGCCGTCTATTGGAGCAAAGTCGGCAAGATAGTTGCCAGCTGGGTGGTGTCACCGATACTGGCCGGCTCCATTTCTTACGCCTTATTCAAAAGTGTGCAATCCTTAATTCTCAATCACGATGACCCCTTCGCCCGCGCCAAACGCTTCATTCCGTTTTATATGTTTGCGGTTGGCTTTTTAATGTCCATGGTCACTATGCTCAAAGGCCTTAAGCACGTCTTTAAAGACGCAGGCATGAGTATGAGTTTTGGTGAGTGCGCGGCCTACGCGACCCTGGTTGGCGTGATAGTGGCAGGCATCGGTATGGTTTTTCTACGCCGCATCAAAGATGACAGCCCGCCAGCAGGCCAGGAGCGTGACAGAAAAGATCGCTTTGCAAATGTAGAGCGGGTGTTCGCGGTGTTGATGGTATTTACCGCTTGCAGCATGGCTTTTGCCCACGGTTCTAACGATGTTGCTAATGCGGTTGGCCCACTGGCTGCCATCGTAAGTATTGTTAACACCGGCACCATCACCGCAAAAAGCATTATGCCCAGCTGGATTTTACTACTCGGTGGCGCGGGTATCGTGCTGGGGCTGGCTACTTATGGTTTCCGGGTTATGGCCACCGTTGGTCAAAAAATCACTATGTTAACCCCGAGCCGGGGTTTCGCCGCTGAGTTAGGTGCGGCTGCAACTGTCGTAACAGCTTCGGCTACCGGCCTGCCGATCTCGACGACTCACACCTTGGTTGGCGCTGTTTTGGGTGTCGGTTTCGCCCGTGGTATCGCTGCAATCAACTTGCGTGTAGTGGGTAATATTTTTATGTCCTGGCTAGTGACGCTGCCTGCCGGGGCCGGTTTATCCATCCTGTTTTTCTTTATGCTCAAAGGCATGTTTAGCGACTGAAGCTTGCCTTGAACCTCGCTCCAAACATCTAAACAGAACGAATACCGAGCAACATCCAACGGGCAAGTGTTATTGTTTGGTGATTGCCCAGGTAGCATCACCATCTTTGCGGGCCGAATGTTGAACGCTAACAAATAAGGTCTTTGGGTCTTTACCAAAGTAAACGCCCGTGCCCTCCGCCTCGGGATCAGTCAAAGAGGCAAACAACCACACCTGGTCGGCCAGGCCATCACCATTATGATCCCGGTCAGCTACCCAGATATCAGAGGGCTTATTGTCTTCAATAATCATCAGCTTTCCATCCGGCGTGACCGCCAGGTTATCGACACTGTCCATCCCGGTCTGGAAATCCGCTTCGCCGGGTTCGCCTTTTTCTATGGGCGCATTGATACCGGGTTGAACAAAGTTCGTCACCGCCATTGAATCGAGATTAATGGCTAGCACACGACCCTCAAAAAACTCCTTTCCCTTGTTATCGAGGGGGCCTTCGGTGATGGCTACATACAGAGTGTTGCCGATCACCTCTAGATCTTCGGGGCGCTGATAACTGGCGCCGCCAGCCGCCGAGCCAGACTCCCGCACCTGTGCCGGATCTATCGGTCCCAACCACTCACCTTGCCCGGTATTGTGTTGACCACCGGTATGTTGGCCGCCAGAAACGCCCAGCACATAGAGCTTGCCTTTAGAAAGGTCACCTGCTGAGTCAGGCCTAAATTTATAGATACCACCCCCGCAGGGCAGCCTGCCGTCGGAACATGGGGCGCTTAGCCCGCGCCATTCGTCCACCGTATAAACTTCGCCTTCCGGCCCAATGGCAATGCCCTCATGGGCCATCCGACCCACTGCCGGGCGATCATAAGCGACGCCTTTGGTGAAATCATTTTTATCCAGAACCAGCTCGAACAATCGCCCATCGGCCCGTTCTTCAGCGAACAGAATAGTCCCCCAGGGAGTCCAACGAATACCATCGAGTGCCTGATAGCTTGGGTCTTGAGCAATAATTGAGGCCGCGCCGGTTTTTAGATCAACCACAGATACCGCTCCACCAGGATAAGAGGCACAACGAGGGAAAACTGCCCAGGGCTTACCGCAGCGCACTTCGTGAGTCCGATATAAATAACGACCGGCCTGAGCACCGCTTTCGTTAATGGTATTCATGTCATTCCAGTCGTTAATGCCATTGCCGTAGATGTTCAGGGCGGTTTCACTGGACACGACAGACTGTGTAAAGCCTTCAGGAATAAGCCAGGGTGCCTGCGGATTCCACTTATCTTTATTGGCGGACTGAGGGATGGGGGTAAAGCCAAAAATCCCGGTTTCGGATGTCCCGATCATTACGTCTGAGGCCTCGACCATTACAATTGTTGGCGCGCTTGCAGCAATAACTGTCGCTAGAGCCATTACTATAAATCGATAATTCGAGACCGATATGGTCACAGCTTTTTGGCAGTAATAGTTTTGACCACATCCAGAAATATATTTTCAACTTCCACAAGTTCAAAACCTGCCTGCCGAACATTGTCCGCCGTATTTCTATTCATCTCTGGCCCCAGGCGTTTGCTCAAAGGCGTCATGATGTGCATCATTACATTGAACGGAAAGAATCGACTGCCGGTGTGTTCAAACATTCTTATTTCACCGCCCGGCTTAAGCACCCGCTTCAGGGACTCCAGGCCTTCCACTGGATTGGGTACCGAACAGAAGGTGCAAGAGGTATAAACCTGATCAAAGCTATTGTCTTCAAATGGCAGATCATGGACGTCCATCTCGACCAGCTCAAGATTTCCCTCATAAGCTTCAGCGCGACTTTTGGCTTTTTCTAACATCGCCGAACTGATATCGATACCGGTAATATCTTTGCCTGGTGGGAAATGCTCAATGTCCAGCCCCGTGCCCACTGCGAGAAAAAGCACCTTGCCTTCCATATGAGAAAATAGGGCTTTTTTGAAACCAGCCCAGCGCAGCTCCGGCCCTTTCGCAGCCATAAAGTCAAAACTTTTAGCGGCTCTATCCCATTTCCTTTTGGTTATCAGGTCGACCATGATTTTTATCCTCTAAAGCGATTAACTATCTTGTTCGAGAACATATTGATGCCGCTTATTGTTGTTGCCAATTGCAGGGGCCTTGCTTTAGCCAGCGGAGACGGGCTTTCTACCGCTCAACAACATGCTGTAAACCCTGATAGCAAGATTCACTCCCAAACCCAGCAGAGCGCTTTGCATCATGAGCGTCGGGTAATTAACACCTGCCGCTGATTCAGCTCCAGCGCCAACCATCGCCCCTAACATACCTGCGAGCATTCCCGTCATCATCGATGGCACCATAATTTCCATGGCCCCAAAGAAATAGATCAAACCCGCTAGCACGGCGATAAGAAGCGCCAGGATCATACCCAGCAACATACTGCCCAGCATCAACAAAGGCATCGGCCAGGCCGCTGAAAAACAGAGCGAACAAATAATCGCGACAAGCACCGCCACCAGCACGCACGAAAAAAGATCACCGATCAAAAAATATAGTCTGGTTTCCATAGTTTTCTCTATTGTTAGTTTTCTATCATGTCCGCCTGACAACAGCTATCGGGTGTTCAACAGCGGGCCGCTTTTTTTGTCCTTAGCGAACCAGAAGTTAACATTAAATTGTGCGTCATCGCTTAACTCAACCTTATGCCAATATTGAGGCTGTGTGGTGGTAAATTCACCGGCGTTAATGGTAATGACTATCTCCGGCTCCATGGTTTCCTTGTCTGGAAACCCGTAAAAAGTCACCACGCCTTCCATCACACAAATTTGCCCGAAGACGCCTTCAGCGGTGTTGTGGTGGCTCAGCAAGGCTGCGGGAACATTGGCTTTGGTGAAAAACGGCGTTGAGCGCTGAATTGTCCAGTCAGGGGGTATTCGTTGGTGCATGCTTAGTCCTTAGCCGTTTGGTAGGGTCAACACTATAGGTTCTACAATAATGAAATCCATCTATTTAGCAGCTGTATCTTTCATCCGCTGCAGCTCTTCCCAGCCCAGATAGCTGCTCAGCCCGTCGTCGTTATAAAATACGATATGCCCGTCACTGACAAAGAGGTATTCGCAGTCTTCCAGGGCAGTCGTGGCATCATGGAGCACGCCGTTGGGCTGGCGCGCCATAGCGCGGGACCGACCATGGTCGTCTT
>JAHRWI010000361.1 GCA_019090225.1 Porticoccaceae bacterium | reverse complement strand
CCGGACTTTCCTCCACCGCGCCCCCGAATGTCCGTAACGGATAATTCGAGTGAACACGATAGCGACTGCTCGGCCGACTCCCGGCGCGCAGGTTAACAGAAAGTCATGCCCTCGTGTGTAATCAAGCCTTTGATGCACCGGCAATAGACCCCGTGACAGCGCAGTACTTTTACGCCTGATAAAAATAAACTACTATCGGCAGCGAACAACAAATAAAAACCGTATTTTTGCGGATCGCCGCAGCTCTCGAAAACAATCACCAGCAGAAAACCGAGGAGTATCTGTATGCCACAAGTAGAAACCGCTTTGGGCCCCATCGATGTCGAAGATATCGGTATGTGCCTGATGCATGAACATATCATCATCGCCGACTGGGATATGCGCTCAAACTATGACGATTACGTCGATATCGAATCTGAAGTGCCAAAAGCCGTCGGCTCCCTGAACAAAGCCAAAGAGCGCGGCGTAAAAACCATTGTTGATCTGACACCAGTAAACCTGGGCCGGGATATCCATTCCATTCAGGCAGTCTCCAAAGCCACCGGCGTTAACGTCATATGCCCCACCGGCTTTTACTGGACCGAGGAACCCTGGATGCACGGCTGGGATGCTGAGTACCTGTCAAAATATATGATTCGCGATATCACTGATGGCATCCTCGACACCGGCATCAAGGCTGGCATTATCAAATGCGCCACCGACCACACCGGCGTTGATGACTTTAACAAGAAGCTCCTCCAGGCCACGGCTCTAGCCCACCGTGCCACTGGCGCGCCCATCTCGACCCACACAACCATTGCCAATACCTCAGCGAAGGATCAGGTCAGCACCTTTCAGGAATTTGGCGTCGATATGGGCCGTGTGGTGATTGGCCATCTGGGTGATTCAACGGATATCCCTTACCTCGAAAGCATCCTGGCCAGCGGCTGTTTTATTGGTATGGATCGCTTCGGTCTCGAAGCCTTTTTACCCACCGATGATCGGGTTAAAACCGTCGCCACGCTCTGCGAAAAAGGCTATGCGGGGCAAATGGTAATTTCCCACGATTCCTGTAGCTTCCAGGATTTCTTCGACGGTGAGTATCTGGAGAAGTTCGCCCCTAACTGGTGTTACGAGCATGTGCCCCGGGATGTGTTGCCAGCCCTCGCTGCGGCAGGTATCAGTCAGGCCGATATCGACACCATGATGGTGGGCAACCCTAAAAAGGTCTTTTCAACATCAGGTAGCTATTAGCAACAATTTATAAGCACAACTTGATGATGTGAATATTAAAAAAGCCGGTGCAGTCAATGCACCGGCTTTTTTAATGAACCACAACTGATACACCAAGCAGCTTTATCTACGTAAAGCGCCAATTTTTATTCAACCTTCCTTATTTAACCATTCTTATTCAAGACGCGAATCAAACCCTCCTGAGCACAGGAAGCCACCAATACTCCGTCGCGGGTATAAATCTTGCCAAAATTTAGACCTCGACCACTGGATGCCGTAGGGCTATCCATCACATAGAGCAACCACTCATCAATCCGAAAAGGTCGATGAAACCACATGGCATGATCGAGGCTCGCTGATTGCATATTGCCCCGCACAAACTGCTTGCCGTGGGGCCGCAGCGCGGTACCCATCAAATAAAAGTCCGAGCTGTAGGCCAGTATTGCCTGATGCAAAGCCAGGGGTGCCTGCACTGTATTCATGGCCCGCATCCAGAACATCTGCTCTGGTGGATGGCTATCCGCCGACCAGAGTTCCTCCGGCTGCACGGGGCGCATCTCTACCGGTCTATCCCGGACAAAAAATTCACGTTGATCTTCTGGCAGCATATCCGCACGGGCGACACGGAAGGCCTGCTCTGACGACAGCTCTTCAGGCGGCGGCACATCGGGCATATCGCACTGATGAGCCAGGCCCTCTTCGGCTTTCTGAAAAGACATCGAAGCGTTGAAAATAGCTTTGCCATGCTGAATCGCCACCACCCGGCGAGTGGTGAAACTACCGCCATCGCGGATCAAATCCACGTCATAGACGATGGGGGAAGCCTTATCTCCAGGCCGCAAAAAATAGCCGTGGAAGGAATGTATCTCCCGGTCTTCGACCGTGGCTGAGGCGGCGGCCATAGCCTGGCCGAGCACCTGGCCACCAAAAACATTAGGTGAGCCAATATCCTGATTGAAACCGCGAAACAAATTGGCTTCGAGACCCTCTAAGGTGAGCAATGCGATAAGTTCGTCAATAGTCATTGATAGTCTATATTTGGTGAATAAGCCTTAAATAACAGCAAAAGTGATACGGAGATTTAAGTAATGACATCAGCCGAAATGCCTTACCAGAAGAAAAGTATTGCCGTTAACGGTTACAACATGAGCTATGTGGAGGTCGGCAGCGGTGATCCCATCATCTTTCTCCACGGTAATCCGACCTCGTCCTACCTGTGGCGCAACATCATACCGTATTGCGAAAACCTGGGCCGCTGCATTGCTCCGGATTTAATCGGTATGGGCGACTCGGACAAGCTGTCACCGTCCGGGCCAGATCGCTATCGCTTCGTCGAGCACCGAGACTTTCTTGACGCTCTCTTAGCTGCGCTGGGAGTTGAACAAAACGTCACTCTGGTCATTCACGATTGGGGCTCGGCACTGGGTTTTGACTGGGCTAATCGCCACCGGGATGCCATTGAGGGCATCGCCTACATGGAGGCTATCGTTCGCCCCATCACTTGGGACGAGTGGCCCAAAGCCATCAAACCTGTCTTTGAAGGCTTTCGTTCGCCCGCTGGTGAGCAAATGGTGCTCGAAAATAATGTGTTTATCGAACAGGTTCTGCCCGGCGCCATCATCCGTGATTTAGACGAAGTCGAGATGGAGCATTACCGAGCGCCCTTTACCAAACCCGGCGAGGACCGCCGTCCCACCCTGAGCTGGCCAAGACAAATCCCACTCGACGGTGAGCCTGAAGATGTGATGGCAATCGTCGAGGCTTACAGTCAGTGGTTGAGTCAATGTGATCTGCCCAAACTCTTTATTAATGCTGAGCCCGGCGCGATATTAAGGGGCGCCCCCAGGGAGTTTTGTCGCAGCTGGCCAAACCAGACCGAAGTCACCGTGTCTGGCACCCACTTTATTCAGGAGGATTCGCCTGATGAGATTGGTCAGGCGATAGTCAATTGGCTGGGCAACATCTGATTAAGCCGCTTAAACGAAAGAGCTTTAAACGCCTAGTCTGGCTGACTTAGCTTTAAAGCCTGCTGGTACAACTTATTTTTAGAGCCACCGGTAATTCGAGCCGCCAGGTTAGCGGCTTGTTTGACGGACAGCTCTTCAAGCAAAACGCTCAACACTCGCTCTTGTTCAGCATCTTCATCATTCTGTACAAGCCCCTCAAAACCATGCACCAGCAGCACTATTTCACCCTTTTGCTGATTTGCGTCCTCGTTGACTCGCTCACCCAACTGAGCCAGTGAGGCGCTCAAAATCGTCTCATAGGTTTTGGTCAACTCACGGGCTAATACAGCTTGTCGGTCACCACCAAAAATTTCACAAAGATCCCTTATCGTGTCCTGAATCCGATGCGGGGCTTCGTAAAAAATTAAGGTGCGGGGCTCTTTAGTAAGTAACTGTAGGGCTTTTTGTCGTTGCGTGGCCTTTGCAGGTAAAAAGCCTTCAAAGACAAACCGATCGCTGGGCAATCCGGCAACGCTGAGCGCTGCCATCGCCGCGCAGGAGCCCGGAACCGGACTCACGGCACAATTCAAATCCAGTGCCCGGCGAACCAGGCGGTAACCGGGGTCAGAAATCAGCGGCGTCCCGGCGTCGCTAATCAGGGCAACATTTTCGCCCCGCCCGAGCACATCCAGCACCTGATCGACTTTACCGGCATCACTGTGATCATGATAAGAGATCAGCCTGGTGGTGATATTAAACTGCCTCAGCAACTGACTACTGCGCCGAGTATCCTCCGCCGCTATCAGATCAACCGTCTG
>JAHRWI010000360.1 GCA_019090225.1 Porticoccaceae bacterium | reverse complement strand
GAATTGGCTGAGCGCACTCAAGCACAGGTGATCGATGCGGCTGCACATTTTTGCCAGGATGGCATGTGCGCTACCACGCTAAGCGACGGCACCCCAATTTATAAAGACGAAAATCATATACGACCCTTTTATGTCAAAGAACATATCGACTATATAGATGTGACCCTGAAAACTAATAAAAAATAAACCTGAACAGCTTGCGTTAATAGTTTCGAATGCTTGCCAGTAAACAGGCGTAAGCATTATGCTCCATTCATTAAAATAAAAACCGTAATCAAAATCTATGCTGACAGGCAAATAATCCAAATCATAAAAAGAGGATCTTACAATGGAAATAGGTGCAACACTGGTATTCCAAAATCCAGGCCGCGAAAAAAGCGACTTCGAAATTTATCAAAATGACCTGAAACTGGCGAACCTGGCTGAACCCCTGGGCTTTGATTCAGTTTGGGGTATTGAACATCATTTTACTGACTACACGATGATGCCCGACGTGATGCAATTTCTGGCCTATATGGCCGGTCGTACTGAGCGGGTTAAGCTTGGCTCCATGGCAGTCATCCTACCCTGGCACAACGATCCGATTCGAGTCGCTGAGCAAATCAGCGTCGTCGATAACATCTCTAAAGGTCGGGTTATTCTGGGTATGGGTCGAGGTCTTGGGCGAGTTGAGTTTGAAGGTTTCGGCATGCCCATGGAGGAAGCCAGACCGCGCTTTAAAGAATCAGCCAAATTGATTCTTGATGGCCTGGAAAAGGGCTATTGCGAAATGGACGGTGAAGTCATCAAGCAGGAGCGCCGTGATATTCGACCCGAGCCTTACAAATCCTTTGTCGGTCGTCGCTTTGGTGCGGCGGTGTCACCGGAATCATTATCGATTATGGCCGAACTCGGTTTGGGTATTCTGGTGATTCCCCAAAAACCCTGGGGTACTGTTGCCCAGGAGTTAACGGATTACCGCAATCTATTTTTCAAGGAACATCAGGAACAAGCACCCCCGCCCTTTGTCGCCAGCTTTACCTACTGCGATGAAAACGCCGATAGAGCCGAAGAAATCGCCAACAAGCATCTCGGCGCTTACTGGCACTCCATGGTAGAACACTACGAGATGGACGGCTCTCATTTTAAAGAGATCAAGGGTTACGAATGGTACGCCAATGCTTCCAACCACATTAAGATGGATGGCTCCGAGGCTGCCCGACAGTTTTTTGTTGATCTACATGTCTGGGGTACGCCGGAGCAGTGTTACGAAAAGGTTATGAATATTCGTAACTTCGTCGGCAACGACAAGTTCAATGGCATGTTTTCCTTTGGTGGTATTCCCCCGGAAATGGCTGAAGCCAGTATGCGACTCTTTGCCAAAGAGGTAATGCCGAAGTTACAGAAGTTACCGGCACCAGTAATTGCACCGGCAAAATCCGCCTAGGTTAGATTACCCGTATGTCTTGAATTGAATCTTCTAAAATCAAAGTTTCCAAAATTTAAGCCTCTTGAATCGCAGCTTAAAGCTAAACCCAAAAACCCTCACATACTGAGGGTTTTTTTAGAGAACTCGATAAAGTAGTCGATGGTCTCGGGGTTGCGCATTGCGTCTCGATTCACCGACTTATCAATATCAAAACCCATAAGAATTTTTTTCACCGGGGTTTCGAGTTTTTTACCGGTCATGGTGTAGGGAATTTCATCAATCTGGAATACCTCGTCGGGCACGTGACGGGGCGTAAAATCTTCCCGTAGAGATTGCTTAAGCTGAGTAACAATATTCTCGTTAAGACTGAAGCCTTCCTTTAACTGCACAAATAAAGGCATGTAGTGGCGTCCGCCGGACAGCTCGATACTCAGCACCAGACTATCGGCAATCGCCTCAACCTTTTCGACGCCTCGATACACTTCACTGGTGCCAATCCGAATGCCCCCGCGATTAAGCGTCGAATCAGAGCGCCCCATAATCTGAATCGTGCCTTGTTCAGAAAGTCGCATCCAGTCGCCGTGACGCCACCAGCCTGGGTATTCTTCGAAGTAGCTTTCTTTATAGCGCTGATCGTCTTCGTCGTTCCAGAAATAGATCGGCATCGAAGGCATGGGTTCAGTGATCACCATCTCACCCACTTCGTTAATCAAGGCATTGCCGTCATCATCCAGGGCCCGCACATCAACCCCCAACATGCGGCATTGAATCTCGCCAGAATAAACAGGCAACAGGGGCGAACAACCAACAAAGGCTGAGGCGATATCCGTGCCGCCGCTAATCGATATCAACCACAGATCTTGTTTTATGGCGCTATAAACCCACTCAAAGCCCTCTTCCGGAAGCGGTGAGCCGGTGGAGCCAATCGATTTGAGAACGCTAAGATCAAAACTCTTACCGGGTTCGAGGCCAGCTTTCATACAGGCAATGTAATATGCCGCACCACCACCAAATTGCGTTATTTGCGCGCGCTCGGCCAAGGACCAAAGATGATCAACCTCGGGATAAGCCGGGTTACCGTCGTAAATAACAAGTACTGAGCCGGCCAGCAAAGACGCGACACCAATATTCCACATCACCCAGCCAGTGGTGGAAAACCAGAAGAAGCGATCCCCCGGTTTAATGTCGCAATGCAGGGCCATGTGTTTGTAATGCTCTATCAAAATGCCACCGTGACCGTGGGTGATGGCTTTAGGAATACCCGTAGTGCCCGATGAATATAGCGTCCAGATAGGGTGATCAAAGGCGACCTGCTCAAAAACGATCTCGGTGGCATCGTTGTCCAGGGCGTCCTGCCAATGATCGCTTTGTTCGATGTCACAGGCTGGGGCATTACCTCGGTAATCAAACAAGACCACCCGCTCCAGGCTCGGCAACGCTTCTTTTAGGCGAGCCAACTCATCCAGGCGGTCTATGGTTTTGCCGTTGTAACTATAGCCATCGACGGCAAACATCACCTTCGGCGAAATCTGCTGAAACCTGTCCACGACACTGTTGGTGCCGAAATCCGGCGAGCAACTCGACCACACCGCGCCTATAGAGTTAGCCGCAAGAAAAGCAATCAAGGTTTCGGGAATATTTGGCATATAAGCGACAACGCGGTCACCGGCTTCGACACCTAAACCCCGTAAATAATGTGCTAAGCGAGCCACCTGGCTCTCTAGTTCAGCCCAACTTACTTCGTACAGCTCGCGAAACTCTGACTCGGCCAACAATGCCGGACGATCATCGGCTTTCGCTCGAAAAATATGCTCAGCAAAGTTTAAAGTCGCGCCCTCAAACCACTTCGCACCAGGCATAGCATGGGAGGATAAAACTTGCTGGTAAGCGCTTGCCGACTGAACTTCATAGTAATCCCAAATACTTTGCCAGAAGTCTTCCATGTGACTAACGGACCATTGGTAAAGTGCCTCGTAATCTTCGAAATGCAGATTATGCTTATCCCCCAACCAGGCCATATAAGCCGTCATATTGGTTTGCTGCTGAAATTCTGGCGTCGGCTGCCAAAGTTTTTTCATCGAGGTACTTCCCTTAAGTTCTGTCCTTAGATTCTGTAATTTTCGTGTCGTCAGGCAAACTCAGATAAGGCTGATCCAAATAAGCTAGACCCAAACAAATTAAACACGCTCCAGAATAAGCGCGATTCCCTGCCCAACGCCGATACACATGGTGCAAAGAGCATACCTGCCACCGCTGCGATGGAGCTGATACATCGCGGTAGTAGCCAGTCTCGCACCGCTGGCACCCAGAGGATGACCCAGTGCAATGGCCCCGCCATTTGGATTCACATAGGGCGCATCATCTGGCAAGCCGAGATCGCGAGTAACCGCCAAACCCTGAGCTGCAAAAGCTTCATTCAGTTCGATGACATCCATTTGTTCCAGCGTCAGCCCAGTTTTGGCGAGCACCTTGCGCGTCGCCGGTGCAGGGCCCATACCCATAATCCGGGATTCAACACCCGCAGTTGCCATACCGACAATACGTGCTTTGGGCGTCAAGCCATGTTGGGCAAGAGCCTGCTCAGAGGAAAGTAACAAGGCACATGAACCATCATTCACACCGGAGGCATTACCCGCCGTGACAGTGCCGTTTTCTCGAAATGGCGTACCTAATTTGGCCAGCGCTTCAAGGCTGGTCGCCCGTGGATGTTCATCCGTATCAAAAATTAGCGGCTCCTGTTTGCGACGGGGAATTTCCACTGGGACAATCTCATCGGCAAACACCCCCGCAGCCTGTGCAGCCGCAGCCCGTTGCTGACTAGCCAGGGCAAAGCGATCCTGAGCTTCACGTTCAATATTAAACTGCTCTGCGACATTTTCTGCCGTCTCCGGCATCGAATCCGTGCCATG
>JAHRWI010000359.1 GCA_019090225.1 Porticoccaceae bacterium | reverse complement strand
TCACCGGGAATTCGTCGATAGCCAGAGGTACCTGATCTTCCGGTATCTCAATACCCTTCAGGGCCGCGCTTCGCACCCGAATATCGGCGACTGGTTCTCCGCCAGTAAAACGTTCATCTAGCAACTCAATATCAGCACCCATCAGGCGCAGAATATTGATGACGCCAATACGCGTAGGGTTAATGCCAACATGGCGCAATAAAATATCCGAATCTGGCGCGATTGATGCCGCCACCATAAAGAAAGCCGCTGAAGAAATATCCGCAGGCACATCGATAGCGCTGGCCACCAACGAACCACCGCCCCTGAGAGTGATGGTATTGCCCTCAGCTCTAACCGGATAATTAAAGCCCGTCAGCATACGTTCGGTGTGATCTCTGGTCGGAGCAGGTTCTACGACGCTTGTTTCACCTTCGGCATAAAGCCCTGCCAGCATCACGCAGGATTTAACCTGCGCGCTGGCTACTGGCAACTCATAATCAATGGCATTGATAGTTTTATTACCGGTGATTGACAGCGGTGGCCTGCCACCTTCAGTTGTAGCGATTTCGGCACCCATCAGCCGTAAAGGATCAGCCACCCGGGCCATGGGGCGTCCTGACAAGGAGGCATCACCGGTGAGTACGCTATCAAATTTCTGCCCGGCTAAAAGCCCGGTCAACAAGCGCATGGACGTTCCTGAATTACCCAGATACAAAGGCCCAGGGGGCGCTTTTAAACCATGCAGGCCAACACCGTGCACCACTACTCGGCCCCGATCCGGGCCTTCGATAACAACACCCATATCGCGAAACGCCTGCAATGTGGCCAGGCTATCCTCGCCTTCGAGAAACCCGGATACTTCGGTGATACCTTCACACAGCGAACCCAGCATAATGGCTCGATGGGATATAGATTTATCACCGGGCACTCGAATCTCACCCTTTAATTGCCCGCCGGGTTGCACACGATAATTTACACTTAAGCCATTCATAGGTTCGAGATACGCCTTTTGTTCCAGCATTTTTTGAAAATGATTCCGCGCCTCACTTGCCCGGGTATACACACCGAGCATATGGTCGCCATCCTTGTTGATAATTGCTTTGCGCAGCCCTGCCAGCTTATCCGAGAACGCATCAAGCACGGCCAATATTGAGTCACTGTTGGCGAGGGTAATGTCGTGCCACATAAGCGGATCACTGGCCGCTATACGAGTGAAGTCTCGAAATCCGCCCGCAGCATAACGGAAAATTTCACGATTTTCTTCCAGACTAGCCAGAGTATCGACCAGCGAGTAGGCCAACAAATGAGGTATGTGGCTGGTCGCAGCGAGTACTTCATCGTGCTCTGCCACGGGCATGACCTGAACGGATGCGCCCGCCCCACACCACAGCGCCTTTACCCGAGCCAGATGGTCCGGCCCCGTCTCAGGTAGTGGTGTAACAATAACCTGATGATCTTCGTAAAGGTCTGCCCTGGCTGCGGTAACCCCGCTTTTCTCTGAGCCAGCAATTGGATGACCGGGCACAAATTCGGCAGGCACATGACCAAAAATATCCCGCACCGCCTCAACAACACTGCCCTTGACGCTGGCTGCATCGGTGAAGGTGACGCCTTCAGGCAGGTTTTCCTGAAGCACTTGCAAGATCGCTGGCACGGTTAGCGTCGGCACGCCGATCAAGACCAGATCATTGGCCTGCAAGGTCTGCAATTCGGCGGGCAAATCTGTTACCACCCGGTCAACGACACCCAGCGCCATTGCCGAATCGAGTGTTGACTGGCTTCGCGATGAACCAACCACCTCAATCGCCAATTTACGTTGCCGCGCTATAAGCGCCAGACTGCCACCGATCAGGCCCAGACCGACCACCAACAGGCGACCGATAACCGGCGTTTCAACACTCGATTGAAGAGAATTCGTTGCAGACATAGGGGGATCAGAGCACAGCGTTAGGATAAGAGCCGAGCACCCGCAGATCAGCTACCCGCGCCCTGACTTTTATCAGCGCAGCCTCTACGTTGGGGTCGGTATGATGGCCGGTAAAATCTATAAAGAAGACATAACTCCACTTATTGGTACGCGACGGCCGTGTCTCAACACGGGTCAAATCCACACTGTGGGTACGAAAAGGCTCCAGCAGGCTATGCAAAGCCCCTGGCTCGTTGCGAATAAAGACCACGATCGAGGTCTTGTCGTTACCACTGGGAGGCACTGACTCCCGGCCAATAATCAGGAAGCGGGTGGAGTTATCAGGCTGATCTTCAATGCGCTCCCGTAGCCGGGTCAAACCATATAGTTCTTCGGCCATAGCGCCAGCGATAGCGGCTGAATTCCACTCGCCCTGGACACGCCGGGCAGCCTCAGCATTACTGCTCACCGGCACTCGCTCGATCTTGCCAAAATTAGCATCCAGCCATTTCCGACACTGAGCCAGAGATTGAGGATGGGAATATACCCGGGTGATATTTTCTTCGCTGGTACTTGAACCGACCAAAAAATGATGATGAATGCGCAGTTCGACCTCACCACAAATCTGCAAAGAGGAGTCGAGAAAACTATCCAGAGTATGACTCACCACACCCTCGGTAGAATTTTCGATGGGCACAACACCGTAATCCACCGCGCCAGCCACCACTTCCCGGAACACTTCATCGATGGCTGACATGGGACTAGTCCGCGCCGAATGGCCGAAATGTTTCAGTGCCGCTTCCTGGGTAAAGGTGCCTTCGGGGCCAAAATAAGCCACGGTGATAGGCTCTTCAAGGGCCAGGCAGGCGGACATGATTTCTCGAAATAAGCGGGCGACCTCTTCATCGGCCAGAGGGCCGGTATTCTTTTCCATAATACGACGCAAGACCTGAGCCTCACGTTCTGGGCGATAAAACACCTCGTCGCCTTGCCGGGTCTTTATCTCAGCAACCGTTTGGGCAAAGCTCGCCCGCTGATTAATCAGTGTCATCAGCTGAGCATCGAGATCATCGATTTGCTGACGCAGCTCAGGCAAAGTCGAGCCTGGTGCAGATTCGTGCTGATCAGACATTATTCGGTCTCTGTTTCATTGTTGTCTTGATCGTCGTCTGAACCGCTGTCTGAATTGTTGACTGAATCGTTGTCTGAGCCTGTGTCTGAATCGCTGCCTGCATCCACGTCAGCACCTGGGTCTAACACCGCTTCCTTAATCACCGCGACATCGACCAGGGATTCGTCATCCCTTACCCGGATCAATCTTACTCCCTGGGTATTCCTGCCCTGCACAGGCACCTGATCGACACCGGTGCGCACCAGGGTGCCCTGGTCAGATATCAACATAATTTCATCGTTATCGCTGACTTCAACGGCCGCGACCAATTGTCCATTCCGATCTGAGGTTTGTATGGCGATAACCCCTTGCCCACCCCGTTTAAACACGGAAAACTCATCCACCGGAGTGCGCTTGCCGAAGCCTTTTTCACAAACCGCCAGCAAGGTTTTATTGGCATCGGGAATGATAAGAGAAATCACCCGCTCGCCCGGCGGCACTCTGATACCCCGTACACCGCGAGCCGTTCGACCCATAGCCCGCACGTCCGTTTCAGGAAAGCGGGTCGCCTTGCCGGTACTGCAAAACAACATCACCTCCTGCTCGCCATCGGTGATGGCCGTACCGACCAGCTGATCGCCTTCGTCCAGCTCAAGGGCACGCAAACCGACGTTGCGCGGACGAGCGAAAGCCGTTAAATCGGTCTTTTTCACCGTGCCGCTGGAGGTCGCCATAAAAACAAATTGATCTTCCCGGTATTCGCTAACCGGCAAAATCGAGGTGATGCGCTCGTCCTCGTCCAGGGTCAGCAAGTTGACCATGGGCCGACCACGGGCACCGCGACTGGCCACCGGAATTTCAAACACCTTGAGCCAATAAACCTTACCGGCATTGCTGAAACACAAAATCGTATCGTGGGTACTGGCTATGAGCAGATGCTCAATAAAATCTTCCTGCTTAACCGCTGTCGCCGATCGGCCTGTGCCACCTCGACGCTGGGCCTGATAATCATCAAGGGGTTGAGTTTTCGCATAACCGGCGTGGGAAATGGTCACCACTCGGTCTTCCACAGGAATCAAATCGGCGACGGTAAGATCCTGCCGGGAACCGACAATCTCTGTTTTACGCTCGTCACCAAACTCTTTATCGATTTCCTCTAATTCTTCTTTGATCAGCGCCATCAATGTTTCGGTATCGCCCAAAATCGCCAGATAACCGGCAATTTCATCGAGCTTTTCGCGATATTCGCCGAGCAGCTTTTCATGCTCCATGCCGGTTAAACGATGTAGTCGCAACTCTAGAATGGCCTGGGCCTGAGTTTGCGATAAGTAATACTTACCGTCGCGCAAACCAAACTGCTCTCCCAGATCATCGGGCCGACTGGTTTCATTAGCACGCTCCAGAAAAGCCATCACATCACCGGGTGTCCAGCCCTGACCCAGCAAACTTTCACGGGCCTCTGCCGGTGTTGCCGAGGCTTTAATCAGCGCAATCACCTCATCGATATTGGCGATCGCCACAGCGAGACCTTCGAGAATATGATTCCGCTCACGGGCTTTACGTAACAAATAAGCGGTACGCCGGGTGACCACCTCCATCCGGTGGCGGACAAATACTTCCAGCAGGCGCTTAAGGTTAAGAATCTGGGGCTGGCCATCAACCAGGGCGACAATGTTGATGCCAAACACCGTTTCGAGCTGGGTTTGCGCATAGAGATTATTGAGCACCACCTCACCCATCTCACCACGCTTAAGCTCGATAACCACACGCATGCCGTCTTTGTCGGATTCGTCCCGCAGCTCAGAAATACCTTCGATTTTCTTTTCTTTAACTAGCTCAGCTATTCGCTCAATCAAGCGCGCCTTATTTAGCTGATAGGGAATCTCGTGGATGATGATGGTTTCCCGTTCGGTCTTCGCATCGATCAACACCTCAGCCCTGGCACGGACATAAATACGTCCTCGTCCGGTACGGTAGGCCTGAATAATCCCGGCTCGACCATTAATGATGGCTCCGGTGGGGAAGTCTGGCCCAGGAACAAACTCCATGAGTTCATCCGTAGTGATGTCCGGATTTTCTATCACTGCCAGACAGGCTGCGATCACCTCCCGTAGATTATGGGGCGGAATATTGGTCGCCATTCCCACAGCAATGCCAGAAGAGCCGTTGACCAATAAATTGGGCACTCGGGTTGGCATAACGTGGGGCATCATTTCTTTTTCGTCGTAGTTAGGGACGAAATCGACAGTTTCTTTATCCAGATCAGCAAGCAGGGAATGGGTAATCTTCGACATGCGAATTTCGGTATAACGCATAGCCGCAGCGGAATCACCGTCCACTGAACCGAAATTACCCTGGCCGTCCACCAGCGGATAACGCAAGGAAAACGACTGTGCCATACGCACAATGGCGTCATAGGCGGCGGTGTCACCATGGGGGTGATACTTACCAATAACATCACCCACGACCCGGGCTGACTTGGTGTAGGGGCGATTCCAGTCGTTATTCAATTCGCTCATGGCGAATAACACACGACGGTGTACCGGTTTCAGACCATCCCGCGCATCGGGAAGGGCCCTGCCAACAATGACGCTCATAGCGTAATCGAGATAGGAGTTCTTGAGTTCGTCCTCAATGTTTACCGGCAGGACTTCTTTTGCTAGCTCAGCCACGTTGTCTTGTTACCCCAGTTTTTATTTACGACCTGTTTTTGATGTTTGTGTGGCATCTACCGACCCAAAAGCACCCACGGGGAGCATAAGTCGGCACTACCAGACGACTAAATACCAGCCGCGAATCATATCATATAAAGGCGGTAATAAAGAGTCGATCAACAAGCCCGTAGGGCATCTACTCCCATCCTGGCATCGGGTATACTGCCGGTTACTCAACCCAGCTCCACACCAGCCCCATGATCGGTTAAAGCAATCAACTCCAAACCTACACCGGCACTAACAGACAAGCCCTCCTCTATGACCACAGCAACAGACAAGCTTCAGGCTGACCTTATCATCAGCCCCGGCTGGATCATCACCATGACTCAGCCCGGCAAAGTGCTCCGAGACTGCAGCGTGGTCATCTGCGAGCAAAAAATCGCCGCCATCATGCCCACGGCGGAAGCCCGGTTACGTTATAGCGCCGATACCGAAGACCTCTTACCGGACGCTGTGCTGATGCCCGGACTGGTCAACACCCACGGTCATGCTGCGATGTCCCTGCTGCGAGGCTTTGCCGACGATATGCCCTTACAGCCATGGCTCCAGGAGCATATCTGGCCTACCGAGGAACGCTGGGTTAGCGAAGAATTTGTACGCGATGGCACTGAGCTTGGCATCGCAGAAATGCTACTCAGTGGCACCACCTGCTTCTCGGATATGTATTTCTTTCCCGATCAGGTTGCCGCCAGCATCCGCAAGGCCGGTATAAGAGCCCAGATCGCCTTTCCGGTGCTGGAATTCCCCTCTGCCTGGGCGCGCAATGCTGATGACTATATTCATAAGGGCCTGAGCCTTTACGATGATTGCAAAAATGACGCCCTGGTGGATATCGCCTTCGGCCCCCATGCCACCTATACCGTCAACGATGAATCCCTGAGTAAAGTGGTATCCCTGGCCGGTGAACTGGATGCCCCTATCCAAATCCACCTTCATGAAACCGCTCAAGAAATCGAGGACGGTATCGCGCAGGATGGCTGTCGCCCCCTGGAAAAACTCCAGCAATTTGGCGCTCTGACGTCGCTGACTCAATGTGCCCACATGACCCAGGTCAGCGACTCAGATATCAGCACCCTGCAACAAACCGGCGCTCACATCCTGCACTGCCCACAATCCAATATGAAACTGGCTAGTGGTTTTTGTCCCGCCGAAAAACTGCTCGACGCAGGCATCAATGTCGCTTTGGGCACCGATGGTGCCGCCAGCAACAATAGTCTCAACCTCTTTGCTGCGGTCAACTTAGCCGCACTCATAGCTAAGGGCGCTACGGGTAATGCCGCTGCGATCAATGCCGAACAAGCCCTGCGCATGGCGACTATAAACGGTGCCAAAGCCCTGGGCCGGGAACATGAAATCGGCAGCATTGAAGTCGGCAAATACGCTGATTTGATTGCGATCGACATGGCCACCATCCAGTCACAACCCCTGTATAATCCGCTTTCACAACTGGTCTATACCGACTGCGCCGGACAGCTCAGTCATCTTTGGGTCAACGGCAGAGCATTGGTCGCCGATGGCGAACTGCAAACCCTCGACCAGGAAGAAATCATTGGTAAAGCCAGATCCTGGCAACAAAAAATTGGCGGCAATTAAGCCCCCTAGCTACACAAAAAATATTTACACAACAACATCTACACAACAAGATTAAGCCCTATGTCCAAACAACAAACCGGTGAAAACGTCGACGCCGCCGAGGTAGCCAAATTTGAGGCCCTCGCGACACGGTGGTGGGATGCCAACAGCGAATTCAAACCCCTCCACGACTTTAATCCGCTACGCGCCAACTGGATCGACAAACACTCACCGGTGGCCGAGAAAACCCTGCTTGATGTCGGTTGCGGCGGCGGCATCTTAAGCGAATCAATGGCCCACAGAGGCGCATTGGTCAACGGCATTGACATGGGAGCTACCCCGCTGGAAATAGCACGACTACATGCCATCGAATCGGGGCTGGACATCGACTACCAGTTAAGCACGGCTGAGAAACTTGCCGAAAATCGCTCTACGAGCAATGCGCCAGGCTTCGATATCGTCACCTGCCTGGAAATGCTTGAGCACGTGCCTGACCCAGGTTCGGTCATAAACGCCTGCGCACATCTGGTAAAACCCGGCGGGGATTTATACTTTTCGACCATTAATCGTAACCCCAAGTCTTTCTTATTCGCCATCGTCGGTGCCGAATACCTGCTCAACTTGCTACCCAAAGGCACTCACAGCTACGCTAATTTAATTCGACCGTCAGAACTTACTAGCTGGATTCGAGCGGCGGGCCTACAAGTCAATCATATGACCGGGCTGGTCTATAACCCGCTGAGCAAAAAATACCGGCTGCACGCCAGCGATGTCAGCGTCAACTATATGATCCACGCGACTAAACCTGACCTTACTGAATCACCTGAGCCCACTGAATCATAAATCACCAACACCAAAACCTCCGATACGGATGCAGAAACCAATTTATGACCGCTCTTAATTACCAGGCTGTGCTCTTTGATCTCGATGGCACCTTGCTCGACACCGCCCCCGACTTCGCCCTGTCACTGAACTATTTGCTGGCCCGCAAGAACCGTCCAGCCTTGAGCGAAACCGAGATTCGCGCCATTGTCAGCAATGGCTCTGCGGGCCTGATAGCCCATGCTTTCCAATGCACCGAGGAAGACAGTCAATTTGAAAAAATTCGTGCCGAATTTCTGGATATCTATCTGGATAATCTCTGTGAGGAGACTCGACCCTTCCCCGGCATAGAAAACTTGCTTCATCGCCTCGACAAGCAGGATACGCCCTGGGGTATCGTTACCAACAAACCCAGTCTCTACACCGAAGCTATTCTCGACAAGCTGCGGCTACAACCGGCGCCCGGCGCGGTGGTGTGTCCGGATCATGTCGACAATGCCAAGCCCCACCCTGAACCCGTGCTGCTGGGTTGCGAGCAACTGGGTATCGCCCCCGAACAGACTATTTATATCGGGGATCATCGTCGAGATATTGAATCGGGACGGGAGGCTGGCACCACCACCATCGCCGCTGCCTATGGCTATATTGACGATGATCACCCGGACACCTGGGGCGCTCATCACCTGGTCAATCACGCCGATGAGATCACTGCTCTGTTATTTTAAAAGTACGTGCTCTAATAACTAACGCTTTTAGTGACTTATTTCCCATCACTCAGCAATGCCGACTCACTTTAATTCAAACTGATATACCTGAAAAAACCTATGTCCACTGCCACGACAAACACTGATCCGATGAGCAAAAATCCAAGCGATCCAAAAATAGATCCAAAAAGCTATCAAGCACCCAGCAAACTGCTTAGCGGTAGAACCATTCTTATTACCGGCGCTGGCGATGGCATCGGCCGAGCCGCAGCTCACAGCTTTGCAGCCAGCGGCGCTACGGTTATTCTGCTAGGCCGCACCGTCGCCAAGCTAGAGCAAGTCTACGATGAGATTATGGCGAAGGGCGATACCGAGCCGCTGATCTTTCCTCTCGATCTTGCCAAGGCTAACGAGCAGGATTACCAAACTATGGCTGAGGCCATCGAAGAACAATTCGGTCAGCTTGACGGCCTGCTGCACAATGCAGGAATACTCGGGCAGAGAACCTCTATCGGCAGCTACCACCAGGCGGTTTGGGGAGAGCTTATGCAGGTCAATGTCAACGCAGCTTTCCTGCTGACGAAATCGGTATTATCCCAGCTAAAAGCCTCAGCCGATGCCTCGATTATATTTACCTCGTCGGGTGTCGGCCGTAAAGGCCGGGCTTTTTGGGGTGCTTATGCGGTGTCGAAATTTGCCACTGAAGGCCTTGCCCAGGTGCTCAGTCATGAACTGGAAGAAACCACCAATATTCGGGTCAACTGTA
This sequence comes from Porticoccaceae bacterium, assembly GCA_019090225.1. Lineage (GTDB taxonomy): Bacteria > Pseudomonadota > Gammaproteobacteria > Pseudomonadales > Porticoccaceae > HB2-32-21. The sequence continues at coordinate 1,857 of JAHRWI010000359.1, read as the reverse complement.
TTAACCCGGGCGCTACGCGCACCAATATGCGCGCCGTTGCCTACCCTGCTGAAAATCCAGGCACCCTAAAAACCCCGGAACAGATCATGCCCGCTTATCTTTATCTTATGGGTTCAGACAGTCGTGGTGTCACCGGTCAGTCTTTTGATGCGCAATAATCGAGACGCGCAATAAACCAGGTATTGGTGCTTTTATTAGCGACCTACTTAGCGGCCTGCCTTGTGGCTCGCGCCCCGCGCCTTTAAGCGACGTAATTGACGATCACGCTCCTGATGCTCGCCTGGAGTGAGCGCTGATTGCTTTAACTTTAAATCCACCGACTTGCCCAGCTTGCTGATTTCGGCAGGTGTTAAATCCAGATATTCACCAGTGCGCACATAGGATGGCATGACTACCGTGCCAAATTTACTGCGCTTGAGCCGACTTACCTCAAGCCCCTGAGATTCCCACAAACGCCGGACTTCCCGTTGACGTCCCTCAGTCAACACCACCGTAAACCATTGATGGGTACCGGAGATCGCACCGACACCGATTTTGGCAAAGCGGGCGACACCGTCGTCAAGCAAGACACCTTCCTGCAAACGCTTCAGCATAGCGTCGTCGACCACACCGCGCACGCGCACCACATATTCCCGCTCAACCTGGTTTGAAGGGTGCATCATGCGATTGGCCAACTCGCCATCGTTGCTGAACAAGATTAAGCCACTGGTGTTGATATCCAGACGGCCAATCGCTATCCAGCGACCATTCTTGATCGGGGGCAGAGATTCAAACACCGTACGCCGACCACCGGGGTCACTGCGCGTACATATCTCACCGATGGGCTTGTTATAGATAAGCACCCGCAGACGGTCATCTCGATGGCTTAATTTAATCCGCCGACCATCGACCGTGATTTTGTCTTCGGGATCGCTGCGATCACCGATGGTTGCGGCTTTACCGTTCACCTTAACGCGACCATCGATAATCCTTTTCAATTTCTCGACGAGAACCCAGACCGGCCTGAGCCAGGACTTTATGAATTTTTTCACTCATGATCGTTTGATGCCGTATTTTGTAGCTGCGAGTTGTTTGGGGCCCTGTCTTCCGGGGATAAATCTTCTGGGAGTAAGCTTTCTGGGGATAACTCTTCTTCGGATAAGCTTAGTAGCTGATGATCGCCACTTGACCCAGGCCCAGAAGATTCGTCTGTATCGGCAAACTCTTCAGCGATCACCGCCTCGATATTCGCCTCGGCCTCGCCACCAGGCAAAGCTGCGGGTAGACCAAAACCCAATTCTTCACTGAAGGCTTCAATGTCGCGAATTTCACTAAGCGGCGGCAACTCACCCAGCCCGGCAAGATTAAAATCGTCGAGGAATTTTTTGGTCGTGGCATAGAGCGCGGGCCGACCCGGTACATCCCGGTGACCCACCGAGCGTATCCACTCCCGCTCCATAAGGGTCCGAATAATCTCAGAGCTCACCGCCACGCCACGCACCTGCTCGATATCGCCCCGTGTAAGCGGCTGGCGGTAGGCGATTAAAGCCAGGGTCTCAAGCAAAGCGCGCGAATATTTCTTGGGTTTTTCTTCCCAGAGCCGATCAATCCAGGGGGCCAACTCCTGACGCACCTGAAAGCGATAACCGCTGCCGGTTTTTTTGAGTTCATAGCCTCTGCCTTTGCTGTCAGCATCGATATCTTCCAGAGTTGCCGAAATAAGGTCCCGTTCGGGGCACTCCCCGTCTGCAAACAATCTCCCTAACGCAGCGACATCAAGAGACCGTCCGGCCGTCAGCAGGGCCGCTTCAATAATTTTTCTGAGCTGATCACCGTCCATCAATTTATTCTCGCTTTCACGTGGATAGGCCCTAAAGG
>JAHRWI010000358.1 GCA_019090225.1 Porticoccaceae bacterium | reverse complement strand
TATTTAAGGGCTGGATATTAACGCCGATCAGCCAGGCCTCGCTGTCCTTCAGCAGTACGTAGCTGTCGGTGAGCTGGACTTTACCTTCGCGCAGGCTTTTAACTTCCCAGCCGTGTAAGGCCAGGCCCGCTTCAAAACGGTCACTAATATGGTAATCGTGACTGGCGCGCTTGTTGCGCACGATGCTGTTGCCGCTCGGATTCTTTTTTGCTGATTTGGCCATGGCGGCGATTATACGGTGTGGCGGGGATGATGACTAACGATCAGTGCCTGCCTGCCCGTCTGGTTCGGCAATCTTTAATGATCATTGGCAATGATGCAGCGCGCGAGGCGGAGAGGGTACAATTGCCGCTGATTTTTGGATTAGGTGTGGGTATGTCATCTGATGCTGGGAGTGTCCCCACCTGGCGAGGTCGTTGGACATTTATTTTGGCCGCGACCGGGTCGGCGGTGGGGCTTGGTAATATCTGGAAGTTTCCTTATATTGCTGGTGAAAACGGCGGCGGTGCTTTTGTGCTGGTTTATCTTGCCTGTATCTTATTGGTTGGTATTCCGGTGATGGTGGCGGAGGTGATGCTCGGCCGTCGCGGTCGGCATAGCCCGGTAAATACCATGCGCGCTATTACCGCAGAAGTCGGGGCCCGTGGTTATTGGCGGGGACTTGGCTGGTTGGGCTGGATGATTGCCATGCTGGTTTTGTCGTTCTATTCAGTGATTGCCGGTTGGGCTCTGGCTTACATTCCCGAAATGGCGATTGGGGCGTTTCAGGGTGTTAATGCGCAATCGACTAAGGATATTTTCGACACGATGCTGCAGGATCGTGATCGGCTGATTTTTTGGCATACAGTATTTATGCTTATGACGGCGGCGGTGGTGACAGCTGGCGTTACCCGCGGCCTTGGTACCGCCGCCAGAGTGTTAATGCCGGTCTTATTTGTCCTGTTGGTTATTTTGCTGGTTTTTTCTTATTGGCACGGGGATTTTGCCCGGGGCTTTGGTTTTTTATTCAGTTTCGATTTTTCGAAACTGACGCTTCGGGGGGTTTTAGAAGCCCTGGGTCATGCTTTCTTTACGCTCAGTCTGGGTGTTGGGGCGATTATGGCCTACGGGGCCTATATGCCCGCAGATGCGAGTATTGGTAAAACAGTATTGACGGTGGCCTTGCTCGATACGATGGTGGCCCTGATGGCGGGTATGGCAATTTTCCCCATCGTTTTTGCCCACGGTGGTATCGACCCCGGTGCCGGGCCCGCTTTGTTGTTTGTCACCTTGCCGGTGGCCTTTGGCGCTATGGAAGCGGGTATCTTAATTGGCGGCTTATTTTTTATTCTGGTGGTGATTGCCGCCTGGAGTTCGGCGATTTCCCTCTTAGAACCTGGCGTGGCCTGGTTGGCAGAAAATAGGGGTTTTAACCGTTTCACCGCGACCGTGTTACTGGCAACGCTGGTCTGGCTTTTGGGCCTGGGTACTGTTTTGTCATTCAACGATTGGGCGGAATTTAAGTTCGCAGGGCTGACATTTTTTGATGGCATTGATTTCCTGACATCACGCATCTTACTGCCCTTGTCTGGATTGTTAATCGCGATATTTGTCGGCTGGGTTCTGGCACCGAGCGTGTCGAAGGATGAATTGAACGGTGAAAAATCTGTCGCTTGGCCGCTGTGGTATTGGGTGCTGCGTTATATTTGTCCTCCCGCCATCGGGATCGTGCTGGTTGTTGGGCTTTATGATTCATTCAGCTGAGCCAGGAGAGTGGGGCAGCTGAATGAGTTTGAATAAACAATGAGCTTGAAAAACAGTGAATTTAAACCGCCCTTGATGTTGAGCAAACGATGAAACTTATTCGTATTGATCGTAGCGCCATGGTCCTGCACCCGGCGGCGTACCTGTTTGATCTGGTCGATGATATTAACGCCTATCCCGATTACATGGAGGGTTGTCGCAGTGTGGCAATAATTTCCAGATCGGAGCAGGAGGTTGTTGCCCGCCTTGATCTGGCTAAAGCAGGTATTCGACAGAGCTTTACGACCAGAAACCGTTTAATCCGGCCGGGATCAATTGCTATGAGCCTGGAAGAGGGGCCGTTTAAACGTTTGCAGGGTGAGTGGCGGTTTGAGGCCTTGACTGAATCGGCCTGCAAGATCAGTTTGCAGCTTGAATTTGAATTCAAATCGGGCATTGGCAAACTAGCGGGCAGTAAGCTGTTTACGCAAGTCGCTAATAATTTGGTTGTGGCGACCACTGAGCGAGCCGATGTTATCGCTGCTCGTCGGCAGCTAATAAAGGAAGGGTATAAGGAATCAATATGAGTGAAACCACCGATACGAGTGCCGACCAGGTGATTACCGTTGAAGTCGCCTATGCGCTTCCCGGTGAGCAAAAAATCATTGCCCTGGAGGTGCCTCTGGGCACCACTGCGCGGCAGGCGGTTAAATTATCCAATATCGCTGATAACTTTCCGGACATTGACGTGGAAAGCGCCGCTATGGGTATCTTTAGTCAGGTTTTGGGCAGCAAGGGTTTGCCCGGCCCGGATGATTATTGTTTGCAGCCGCTGGACCGTGTTGAGATTTATCGTTCTTTATTGGCTGACCCAAAAGAGGTGCGTAAGCAGCGCGCTGCCAAAGCACGGCAGCTCAGGACTGAACAAAAAGACGCTGGGTAGGCCTGGCGAGTCCGAGCTGGGTTTAGTGCTCAGATACTTCCGGAACCGGGGTTTCGCGGGCCGGCTCTATCGTCGAGGTTTCTATGTTCGAAGGTTCGATACTGTGGATTTCAGGGGCCTGGCCTGATGTGGCTGAAGTTGGCGAACTCTGAGTTTCCGTACCTGCTGATTCCG
>JAHRWI010000357.1 GCA_019090225.1 Porticoccaceae bacterium | reverse complement strand
GTATCCCAATCGGTGCCAGGTTTAGCCCTGTGCTCAACCACACCGAGAATCCCACCCGGTTTTAGGGCCTTATAGAACAGTGCAAAAGCTGCTGCTTCATTTTTTGTCCGCAACCAGTTATGAACATTGCGAAACGTTAGAACCCGATCCGCACTGCCATCCGGCACGGTCAGGCGATTGCCCTTTGGACTGAACTCAGCCAATTCAACGCTTTGGTAGACTTCTGGATAGGCCTTGAGTTTTTCCTTAAAGGCCTGCCGAGAGTCGCGAAAATATTTAAGGCCTGAATCCTCTGTAAAATGTGCTGCGTATAACTTACCTTTACTGAGATGCGGAGCCAGGATCTCACTGTACCAACCACCACCGGGCCAGATTTCCACTACGGTCATATGGGCTTGCACATCAAAAAAAGCCAGGATTTCTGCCGGGTGTCGGTAGGTGTCGCGCTGAACAAAGCCAGGGGTCCGGTCAGGACCTTGAAGTATGTCCTCCGAGATCAAAGGCTCCGATTCAGCCCACCCCGAGCTTGCAGCGAAACAAAGCATGGCTAGCGTGAGCCTTGGTAATTTCATCAACTTTATAATCCGAGCCATCTCTACTCTCCAGAGTTTTTGTGGATGTGGTGCTTTATTGTGGTGCTTTGTATAGCTATAGATAACAAACAGCCTCTTACAATTTCTCGCCAACACTGCTGACCTTATCATCCAGACTTTGTTCCCGGTCGGTACGCGTACCGATTTTCAAGGTTGAGGTGATTCTAGCCCGACCCATGTTATGAACCTCTTGATGACAGGCCTTAACAGCGGCCATCACCTCATCCCAGCCACCCTCGCATTGGTGCCATAGGCATGAAGCCGATGGACTAAACGGCGCTCAGCAAATATCTTCTGGCACTCAGCTATTTCACTTGAAACGGAAACATCGCCGCCCATAGGAATCAAACACAAGTCGATATTAACCTTCATATTATTTGTCTCATGTTAAACCGTGAGGCTCTTCCCCAAGCGCTTTATTTCACTGATCAACAAGTCAAAATCCGCTTGCTGACTGCGATGATTGGCAATCGCCACCCGCAGGCAATACTTACCTTTTAAGGTGGTATAGGAGGGCGCAGCCGTACCCTCCTCCTGCAACCTGAACAGAATTTCTTTATTTAGAGATTCCAAGTCTGACTCATCTAAGCCGGGCTTAGTTGAGTCCAGAGGCTGATAACGAAAACACACAATATCGAGTCCAACGGGGGCCATTAATTGCAGGTTCGGCTCCACACTTACTAACTCAGCTAAATATTTAGCCTGCTCAATATTACGCGTCATCATACGACCGTAGCGCGCTGTGCCGTGCTCCTTTAGTGACATCCAGACTTTGAGTGCCCGAAAGCTGCGTGACAGCTCGACACCATAATCGCTAAACCACTCCCGTCCCGCCGATAAACCGCGAACCTCCTGAGTGAGGTAGGCCGGTGTCACTGAAAAACTATCTCGATGGCCTTGCCTATCCCTGACCAGGGCACAACCGGCTTCAAAGGGCACATGCATCCACTTATGCAAATCCAGGGCAATGGAATCCGCCCTGCTCATCCCTGCCAATTGATCTTTCAGGCCATCAACCAACGTTGCTACGGCACCAATCGCACCGTCAACATGAAACCACAAGCCCTCACGCTGGCAGAAATCAGCAATATCATTGAGCGGATCAATAGCGCCAGTGTTGACGGTACCGGCTGTAGCAATCACACAGATGGGTTGCAAACCGGCCTTGCGATCTTTCTCCAGAGCGCTAGCTAGAGCAGTCATATCGATCTGATAGTTATCGTTGACAGGAATTCTACGCAGGCTATCCGTACCCAGACCCAACAACTCCACAGCCTTTTGATTACAGGCATGGATCTCGGTGGAGGCATAAACCAGTAACTTACTTTGCCCGGCCTGTAAGCCTTGCGCACGCACATCAAAGCCTGCCTGGGTATTGCGAGCCACCGTCAGGCCGACGAGATTAGCCATCGAGGCACCACCCACCAGCAGGCCGCTGGCCTCAGCAGGAAAGCCAACGATTTCCTTCATCCAGTTAACCACCTGGGTCTCCACCAGGTTCGCCACGTGATTACCTGCACCAAGATTGGAATTCATGGTGGCGGATAAGAAATCAGCCAGCGCACCCAGAATTGTGCCGTTACCCATGTACCAGGCCCAAAAGCGGGGATGGGTATTACCCATCGGGTAGGGAAAGATATTTTTCAGGAATTCGTCATATACCTCATCTGCAGGCATCGGTTCTGTGGGCATGGCAGATTCAAACTCCTTGCCCAGCTGATCTGGCATCGGCTGCCAAACCGGACGCTCCGCGACCGTTTCCAGGTAGTTAATAGCATCATCGACCATGCGATGGCCAAGTGCCCGCATCTCACCCCAGTTTTCTGGGTCAAGGCTCTCCTGCTTAACACCTCGTTGACCATTTTCTAGATCAGTCATGGCTCTAAAACTTCCTCATAATATTCAACATCACATTCAACATGCCGAGATATTTAGTGATACCTACACAGAAGTAAACTGTTTGCTTATCGGCACATTAAATCACGAATTGTTTTACTCCGGGGCCTGTTTCGTCTGCACCTAAGCGAGTGTATTCTTAGCGCGCGACTTATTCCTCAAATAATCAGCCTAGGGTGGAGAAAAAATGACCAAATACGACAATATTCTCGGCACCATCGGTAACACACCGGTGGTACGCATCAACAAGCTCGCACCTAAAGGCGTTAACTTATATGCCAAACTAGAAGCATTTAATCCCCTGGGCTCGGTAAAAGATCGCCTGGCGCTCGGCATCATTGAAGATGCCGAGCATTCTGGTCAACTCAAACCAGGGCAAACAGTTGTCGAAGCCACCAGCGGTAACACCGGTATCGGCCTGGCCATGGTCTGTGCGCAAAAAGGCTACCCTTTAGTTGTCGTCATGGCTGATTCATTCAGCGTCGAGCGCCGCAAACTGATGCGTTTTCTGGGCGCGAAAGTCGTGCTCACCCCAGCAGCTATGAAAGGCACGGGTATGGTAGCCAAAGCTCAGGAATTATCCGAAGCCCACGGCTGGTTCCTGTGTCGGCAATTTGAAAACGAAGCCAATGCCGATATGCATTCAAAAACCACCGCCCCAGAGATTCTTGCAGATTTCGCTGGTGAACAACTCGACTATTGGGTAACTGGTGCTGGCACCGGCGGCACACTCAAAGGTGTGGCGCGAGTATTAAAAGCCGAACGCCCTGAGATCAAAGTGATCGCATGTGAACCAGAGTTAGCAGCCATTATGACTAGCGGCGTCGATCAAAAGCGTAACGCCGATGGCTCACCCGCAGAGAGCCATCCGAGTTTTAAACCTCACCCCATGCAAGGGTGGACACCAGACTTTATACCCAAGCTGGCTGAGGATGCCCTGAGCGCGCACTACGTTGATCAAATCTTAACCATTAAGGGTGAAGACGCCCTGAGCTTATCTCGGGAACTGGCACAGCAAGAAGGGATTTTCACTGGCATCACTGGTGGTGCCACCTTTGCAGCGGCGCTACAAATTGCCAAATCAGCGCCGGAAGGTACGACGATCTTGTGCATGCTCCCCGATACCGGGGAACGCTATCTGAGCACACCTTTGTTTGCCGAGATCGAAGCCGACATGTCTGAGGATGAAAAAAGCATTTCTGAATCGACACCGGGCTATGGGTATTAATAACAAACTGCTTGACTAAGGGGCATTAGCACATTGATATATTAGTGCATAGCTCTATGACACCGACAAAGCCGTAATGGATCAGACTCTGACAGATGCCTAACTCCAAAAAAAACCGCCATCAAATATAATGGCGGTTTTTTTATCCCGCTTATGCTGACCACTTACTTGGCTCGACTAGCGGGACGGGATTAACTCGGCAGGATTAACTAGCTAAAGAAAAACCTTCATAACCCTTAGCCACTACTTCTTCACACTCTTCACGGTAGGTTTTAGTACCGGCAATATAAGGCATAAAGCCTCGTGGTTTGCCCTCAACATTAGTGCCGAGATACCAGGAGTTACAGCTTGGGGCATTCATCATTGAACCCTGTGCAGCCTCATTGACGTGCTCAACCCAGGCGTCTTCTGCCTCCAGGGTAGGTTCGATAGTTTTGATATTATTTTCCTGCAAATACACCATGCAGTTATCGATCCACTCGACGTGTTGCTCAATGGAGTGCAGCACATTACTGACCACGGAGGGGCTACCTGGGCCGGTGACGGTGAAGAAATTGGGGAAACC
>JAHRWI010000356.1 GCA_019090225.1 Porticoccaceae bacterium | reverse complement strand
CTGTTTTGTTAAAAAGAGATCAGAAGATAGTTATTGCAAATAGTTATCGTAATAACATGTCGAATAAATAAGTTGTCAAACATAAATCCGGTACCGGAAAGGTGTAATCGCTATGGCGACATTAAAAGGCATTGCCTACCGCAACAAACGAAAGGCCGAAATGATGGAAACCAGCGCCGTGCAGGTGACACCAGAGCGAGGCGTAGAGGGTTGTTATCGAGGCAAACCCAGCGACCGCCAGGTAACGGTGATGAGCGTTGAAGACTGGCAGCTTGCCTGTGCCGACATCAACGAAGACTTGCACTGGACAACCCGCCGAGCCAACTTGCTGGTCGAAGATATTAGTTTTGGTCCCGCCTCTGTCGGGGATATCATAAAAATTGGTGATTTGCGCATGCAAATTATGATGGAAACAGACCCCTGTAGCCGCATGGAGCAAGCTCGCAAAGGCCTGCTAAAAGCGCTGATGCCAGACTGGCGCGGTGGTGCTTGTTGTCGGGTGATCAGCGGGGGTGAAGTAAAAGTAGGTAATAAGGTTGAAGTGATTAAGCCCTAAGCTAGTGTTCCGAAAACGGCTGGTTTAATGCCGCGACAGGTCTAAACTGTTGGTATGGACGCTGATCATCAAATTAATCCAGACGCCTTAAGCCTAAGCAACTTAAACAAAAGCCGTTGCCGCAAAGCCCGGCTAGCGCGAGATGCTCGCTTCGATGGTCTGTTTTATACCGGCGTGAAGACGACCGGAATTTTCTGCCGTCCAATATGTCCGGCGACAGCGCCCCACGAAAAAAATGTCGATTATTTCCCGACAGCTTTAGCGGCACACAGGGCAGGTTTGCGACCCTGCCTGCGTTGCAGACCAGAATCAGCGCCGGGTTCACCTGCCTGGCGCGGTACCCAAACAACCCTGACCCGGGCACTCCGCTTAATAGACAATGGCGAATGGCGCAATGAATCTCTCCCTCAATTTGCTCAGCGCCTGGGCGTCAGTGATCGTTATCTGCGTAAACTATTTCAGCAGAACCTGGGTATTTCGCCGATAAAGTATGCCAATTTTCGTCGCGTCCTGTTTGCCAAGCAGTTGTTACAGCAAACCACCTTGCCAGTGACGGAAATCGCCTTTATGGCAGGCTTTGGCAGTACCCGGCGTTTTAATGCGGTGTTTAACGAGCTATTGGCTTTGAACCCTCGGCAATTGCGACGGCGGCAAAAACTTGATGCTCCAGTGAGTGAGGGACTAACGGTATTTCTAAGTTATCGCCCACCCTATGACTGGGCAGCGGTACGAGATTTTTATGAGCTGAGACAGATCGCCGGCTTAGAGGTGGTCACGTACAGTAGTTATAGCCGTAGCTTTTATCACGAAGATTGCGAGGGGCTGTTTACCGCCAGCCATGTGCCTGAGAAACATGGCTTCCGTGTGGAATTGAGCCTGACGCGAGCAGAGCACGCACTAGCGGTGATTCAGCGTATTCGTCGCCTGCTTGATCTCGACGCCAATAGCGCCACCATAGCCAGTCATTTGTCGGATCACCCATTGTTATCTTCGCTTAATTGCGAGGGTATTCGGCTGCCAGGTATGTGGTCGCCTTTTGAAGCTGGTGTCAGGGCCATCCTGGGCCAACAGGTGTCAGTTAAAGCTGCTCACAATCTAGTCACCCGGTTGGTCGAAGAGCTGGGTAAGCCCTTAACTACGGTTAGCCGCCCAGAAGCGGACGCGCCGGGTATTTTATTTCCCGAGCCAGCGGCGGTGGCAGGCTCGAACTTAGCGTTTCTTGCCATGCCCGGCAGACGTCGCGAAGCGCTGCGGCTCCTAGCGCAATATATAATCGAAAATAGTTGTGGCGGAGAATCGCCTTGTGCGATCAAAGATGATTCTGCTTACCAGGACTGGCTGAGTATCTCCGGCATCGGCCCCTGGACGGTGCAATACACGGCCTTTCGCATGGGCCATCCAGATATATTTCTGGCCGGAGACCTGGGCGTCAAAAATGCGCTAAAGAAATTAAACGGTGGATCAAAGCAATCTCTGGAAGCTGCCACGGTATCCCCATGGGGCAGTTATGCCACCTTGCTGTTATGGCAAAGCCTCAGCAGCGACACAAGCTCGATTAATTCAAAGCTAAAGCTCCAATAAAACCTGGAAAAATAATGTCGAAGCCCAATCAGCCCCAAGCTAGCGCGTCTACAATCATGGACAGCCCCATTGGCAAACTCACCATTTTGGCGGACAACAAAGGCATTACAGAAATACGCTTTCCCAACAAAACCGGGCTGTTAACGTCTCAGGCCGACAGCTCCAACCGGTTTATCAAGCAGGCAATTGAACAGTTGGATGCGTACTTTAATGGTCGACTAAAGACGTTTGATCTGCCCCTAAGCCTCAAAGGCACCGACTTTCAACAAGGTGTCTGGGCGCAACTGCAGAAGATAGCCTATGGCGCTACCGCCAGTTACCGGGATGTCGCCGTCGCCATCGGTAATCCAAAAGCCTCGCGGGCGGTGGGCATGGCTAATAATAAAAATCGAATTCCTATCGTTATACCCTGTCACCGCATTATTGGAAGTGATGGCTCACTAACAGGGTTTGCCGGTGGGTTGGATACCAAGCGTTGGTTGTTAAATCATGAGAAAAGCTAGAGTCCTCTCCTGGACGAAGCATCGATTGAAATGCGTTGAGCGCTAGTCGAGCAAATCTAGCCCGGCCAAAATTTCATCTACGCGGCTCTTAACTTCCGGCGTCATGGCAATAGGCCTGCCCCATTCCCGTTGCGTCTCCGCAGGCCACTTGTTGGTAGCATCAAAGCCAACTTTCGAGCCAAGCCCAGAAACCGGCGAGGCAAAGTCGAGATAATCGATCGGTGTGTTCTCAATCATCACCGTATCCCGTGCCGGGTCCATGCGCGTGGTCATGGCCCAGATGACATCCTCCCAGTTGCGGGCATCGACATCGTCATCGGTGACGACCACAAATTTGGTGTACATAAACTGGCGGAGGAAAGACCACACGCCCATCATTACCCGCTTAGCGTGGCCGGGGTATTGCTTCTTCATGGTGACTACGGCAAAGCGGTAGGAGCAACCTTCGGGCGGCAGGTAAAAGTCAGTTATTTCCGGGAATTGTTTTTGCAACAAAGGCACAAAGACTTCGTTAAGAGCAAGGCCGAGAATCGCCGGTTCATCTGGCGGCCTGCCCGTATAGGTGCTGTGATAGATCGGATCTTTGCGATGAGTGATACGCTCAATGGTCATCACCGGAAAGCGCTCGACTTCGTTGTAATAGCCAGTGTGATCACCAAAGGGGCCTTCGTCGGCTTCGTCATCCGGGGCAATGTGGCCTTCGAGAATAAACTCCGCACTGGCGGGCACCTGTAAGTCGCTACCCAGGCATTGGGTCACGGCGGTCTTCTCGCCGCGCAGTAAACCAGCAAAGGCATATTCCGATAGGGTATCCGGCACCGGCGTCACCGCACCGAGGATTGTCGCTGGGTCAGCACCCAGGGCCACAGCAATGGGGAAAGCTTCACCGGGATGAGCCTGTTGCCACTCGCGAAAGTCCAGCGCTCCGCCCCGCTGGGCCAGCCAGCGCATAATCACCCGGTTCTTGCCGATTACCTGCATACGGTAAATACCCAGGTTCTGCCGCTCTTTCTCCGGCCCACGGGTGACCACCAAAGGCCAGGTAATCAGCGGCCCGGCATCCTCCGGCCAGCAGGTTTGAATGGGTAGTTTGCTGAGGTCTACCTCGTCGCCTTCGAGCACGATGTCCTGACAGGGCGCTTTCTTAACGACATTCACCGGCATATTTAGGACCGGCTTAAAGGACTCGCGCTTGTCCCATAAATCCTTAATGCCTTTGGGCGGCTCAGGTTCTTTCAAAAAGGCCAGCAGCTTGCCGACGTCCCGCAAAGCTTCAGTGCTTTCCTGGCCCATACCCAGGGCGACGCGTTCGGGTGTGCCAAACAAATTAGCGAGCACGGGAATATCGAAGCCTTTGGGATTTTCAAATAACAGCGCCGGGCCACCGGACTTTAATACCCGGTCGCAAATCTCGGTGATTTCCAGATAGGGATCCACCTCGACGCTAATACGTTTAAGCTCGCCACGCTGTTCGAGAAAGTTAATAAAATCACGCAAATCGGAATATTTCATGGTGCTCGTCTGGCCTGCAAATGATGGAATCAACAAGCGCGCCAGTGTTGCCGCAACGCCTGGCGAATGCAAGCAGCTGAGGCCCCACTTGCCGCATCGTCTGGCGCTTTGCTATGTTAATGTAGCGCGCTAATTCAAAATAAACTAATTCAAACAAGCTAGTTTAAACAGTCAGGGGAATGCCAGCATGAAACAAACACAAATAGGCAGCAGCTCACTCAAGATCAACCGGCTCGGCCTCGGCTGCATGGGTATGTCCGAGTTTTACGGCGAAAGTGACGATCAAAAATCCATAGAAACCCTCCACAGCGCCATCGACCTCGGCGTCAATTTTTTCGATACCGCCGACATGTACGGTGTCGGCCACAACGAAGAATTAATCGGCAAGGCCTTTGCGGGCAAGTGGAACCAGGTCGTACTGGCAACAAAGTTCGGCATTATTCGTGATGAAAAAGGCGGTTTTCCCGGTATCGACTGTAGTCCCGCCTATATCAAAAAATCCTGCGAAGCCAGCCTGAAAAGACTCGATACCGAAGTCATCGACCTTTATTACGCCCACCGCGTCGATCCCAATGTACCCATCGAAGAAACCGTCGGTGCCATGAAAGACCTGGTCGATGCCGGCAAGGTGCGCTTTATTGGCCTCAGTGAAGCCAGCTCAGAAGACCTGCAAAAAGCCAGCCGTGAAACAACGATCACCGCCCTGCAAACCGAATACTCCATGTGGAGCCGCGATGTCGAAGCCGACATCCTCGCTACCTGCCGCGAACTCAACATTGGCTTTGTCGCATACAGTCCCTTGGGCCGAGGCTTCCTTACCGGCGCAATCACCTCCCGCGATTCCCTGGAAGACGGAGATTTCAGATTAAACGGCCCCCGGTTTCAGGAAGACACCCTGGAAAAAAATAAAGCCTTCCTCCAACTGATAGAGAATATTGGCAAAGAAAAAGGTATTACCTCTGCGCAGGTAGCACTGGCCTGGGTGCTTAATCAGGGTGACGATATCTTCCCTATACCCGGCACGCGCAAAGTATCGCGACTGGAAGAAAATCTCGCGGCATTGAGTATTAATTTTAGTGATGCGGAGCTTGCGGATATTCGGGCCAATTTACCTACGGCTGAGGGTGGGCGGTATTGATTTACACATTTATACATACTCGGTGAACTAATGAGAATTAGTATCGTTATCGACTCCAAACTGATGGAGGACGCTCTTAAAGCCACAGGGGCAGAGACCAAAAGAGAGGTCGTAGAGCTTGGCCTTAAGGCTTTAATAAAGCTAAAAAAACAGGAAGGCCTGAAAAAGTTTAGAGGTCGCTTGCAGTGGGAAGGCGACCTTCAAGAAATGAGATCCTCGGATAGATAATTGCTCAGGAGATACTACAGGGTTTAAAAATAAAGACTTCCAACCTTTTGGTAAACACACGGGGCTAATGTAGGCACAAGGCACGTAGCCGCTCAACTATCGGCACTGTATACGGCGTGCGCTAGTTTGACTTATTAGCAGCCTCAGCATTGAGACGTTCAACCAACCAGACTTTAATAATCGACTGGCGAGTAACGCCGATACGGGCTGCTTCACGATCTAAAGAGTCGACCACCCAGGATGGGAAATCGACATTGATACGCTTTTGCTCTCGGTTAGGTCGGCGCGCGGTCGAAAGATCGAGATCAGCAAGGATGTCTTCTTTGCCTTCGTCAAACTTTTTATCAAATTCCTTAGCTTTCATATAGCTCTACCTCTTTATTTCGGGATCGCCTAACCGAGATTATGCGAATTCTCTCGTTTCTGAGTGTGGCGACAGCTGACCAGTGTTTGTCACCGATACGACCTACCACAAGGAATCGACGCTCACTTTCGGATTTTGCCTGGATTTGCAAAAGATCGGGATCTTTCCAGAGCGCCTGAGCTACACGGAAGTCGATCCCATGTTTTTCCAGGTTGGCCTGGCTCTTATCATCGTCGAACTCAAAATCACTCATGAGTGAAAAGTATACCTTTTTTACTCAACTGGCAAGATGTCCATGAACGGGGTGTGGGGGGGGAGGCGAGGCTCAGTGTCACATTATGCAATCATGTGATTAAAGATTTTTGCAGCAAATTAGTTGCCCAAAGAGATCAGCGCTATAGACCCCCGCGTTCTCTTGGGCATCCGCTCTAGACCTGCCCCTGATTTGTGTTGAGAATACTGGCAAAGGAAACTATATAAAGAACACCTAATCTCATTGTTGAATTGCAGTAACATACAGTCGACAGGCTATTATTAAGGAGGATTTGTGGCGGAAAAAATGAAAGTTCATGCTTTTAGTGTGATCATATTAGAAAATCGCGGTGGTCTGGCCGACTTACTTAATAAAATTACTAGAGATGGACTAGGGGCGCGTGTTCGCACTGTGGGCTTTAGTGATCTTAGAATCCAGGATATTCATGAGGCTGAAGGCAAATGGTTTATGGATTTTGGTAAATTT
>JAHRWI010000355.1 GCA_019090225.1 Porticoccaceae bacterium | reverse complement strand
TACAACAAAGCTCGACAGGCAGCGATTACTCAGGAATTGTCTGAAATTGTCAGTGGGGCAGCGGCAGTTTAGCGGTACTGATTTTAATTGTTATTAATCGAATTTACCCGAATACAGCAAGATAGAGGAACCGGAAATGAGTAGCGGACAAGTCGTACAAATCATTGGCGCGGTGATCGATGTGGAGTTTCCACGGGACCAGGTACCGAATGTTTACGATGCGCTGACAGTCGATGGCAAAGCCCTGACACTGGAGGTTCAGCAGCAATTGGGTGACGGCGTGGTGCGTACCATTGCCATGGGTGCTTCGGAAGGCGTTAGCCGTGGTCTGGGTGTTAGCAACACAGGTGGAGCTATCAAAGTTCCGGTTGGCCAGGGCACGCTGGGCCGAATTATGGATGTCCTGGGTCAGCCTATCGATCAGGCTGGAGAAGTGGAAGCCGAAAGGTATATGCCGATTCATCGTAGTCCACCGGAATACGCCGAACAGTCCTCTTCTATCGAATTGCTAGAAACCGGCATTAAAGTTATCGACCTGATTATGCCGATTTCCAAGGGCGGTAAGATTGGTCTTTTTGGTGGAGCTGGTGTTGGTAAAACCGTTACGCTCATGGAGCTGATCCGTAATATCGCCATGGAACACTCAGGCTTTTCAGTGTTTGCTGGCGTAGGTGAGCGAACGCGAGAAGGTAACGATTTCTATCACGAGATGAAAGAATCTAACGTTCTTGACAAGGTGGCTTTGGTCTACGGACAAATGAACGAACCACCCGGAAACAGATTGCGTGTTGCACTGAGTGGTCTGACCATGGCGGAGTACTTCCGTGATGAAGGTCGTGACGTATTGATGTTTGTTGATAACATCTATCGTTACACCTTGGCGGGAACCGAGGTATCAGCTCTGCTCGGCCGTATGCCCTCAGCGGTTGGTTACCAGCCAACGCTGGCCGAAGAAATGGGTGTTTTGCAGGAACGTATTACTTCTACAAAAACAGGTTCAATCACTTCTTTCCAGGCGGTATATGTACCTGCCGATGACTTGACGGATCCATCACCGGCGACCACCTTCGCTCACCTGGATGCGACATTAGTATTATCTCGACAGATCGCTGAGCTGGGTATTTATCCAGCGGTTGATCCCCTCGATTCAACATCGCGTTTGTTGGATCCACTGGTTATCGGTCAGGAACATTACGATGTTGCCCGGGGCGTGCAGACCGTGCTGCAGCGTTATAAAGAATTGCGCGATATTATTGCTATCCTGGGTATGGACGAGCTATCTGAAGAAGATAAGCAGATCGTATCTCGGGCACGAAAAATACAACGCTTTCTGTCTCAGCCATTCTTTGTTGCTGAAATCTTTACCGGTAGTCCCGGTAAGTATGTGTCAACAAAAGATACCATTACCAGCTTCAAGGGTATTCTCGACGGCGAGTATGACGACCTCCCAGAGCAGGCGTTCTACATGGTTGGGTCTATCGAAGAAGTCGTAGAGAAAGCTAAAGAGCTGTAAGACGAGTAACCGTGCCAATATCAACATTAGCTTCAATGAGACCGGCGATTTTGACATTAGTTAATACTAACCAGGCCAAGAGTAAGTAATTATGGCGATGACAATCCACTGCGATATTGTAAGTGCAGAGCAGGCGCTTTTTTCCGGCCTGGTAGAAATGGTTATCGCAACCGGAAGTCTCGGCGAGTTGGGTATTGCCTATGGTCACGCGCCTTTGCTTACCGGATTGAAGCCTGGAGCTTTGCGACTTTTGACCCAGAGCGGAGAAGAGGAAATATTTTACCTGTCCGGTGGCTTCCTTGAAGTTCAACCCGGAGTGGTTTCCATATTGGCTGACACTGCTCTGCGCGCAGATACGATTGACGAAGCGGCTGCTTTGGAAGCTAAAAACCAGGCCGAGCTGGATATGAAAAATGACAGTGGGGAAATTGATTACTCACTAGCGGCCTCTCGGCTAGCGGAAGCAACGGCACAACTGCGTACAGTGGAAGAGCTACGCAAACGTGCGCGTTCAATGGGATAAAAGCCATACACTTGGTTAGCCCTATAGAATTAAACATTGTTGGTTTAAATAAAAAGGCAGCTTAGGCTGCCTTTTTTGTGCGTGATAAGATTGTATGGTTAATCCGTGAACAGGCTTAGAGCGGCTGTTTTAGTAAGCGCCCTCGATACGACAGGAGATAGTTTTCAATGGCCATTGATGTGATCGTACTCGCCGCCGGGCAGGGTACAAGAATGCAATCCGAGTTGCCCAAAGTGCTCCATCCGCTTGGCGGCAAACCATTGTTAAGTCACGTTATCGACACCGCAAACAAACTCGCTGATGTGCAGGTAACGGTGGTCGTCGGCCATGGAGCTGAAACGATCAAGGCGAAGTTTTCCGATACCCGGCTGACCTGGGTAGAACAAAAAGAACAACGGGGTACAGCCCATGCCGTCGCCCAGGCCTTACCTAAATTAAGAGCTAATAGTCAGGCCTTAATACTTTACGGCGATGTGCCCATGATCAAACTGGACACGGTCACGGAACTTCTTGATCTGGTAGACGATAACACTCTGGCCTTATTGACGGCCGAGCTTGGTGCGCCGACTGGATACGGTCGCATAGTGCGAGGCAATGACGGTGAGGTCAGAGCTATCGTTGAACAAAAAGATGCCAATGCAGAACAATTACAAATAAACGAGATAAATACCGGTGTAATGTGCCTGTCTAGCGAGGCTCTCAAAAAGTGGATACCAGAAATAAATTCGAATAATGCACAAAATGAATTTTATCTAACCGATATTATCGCCATTGCAAAATCTCACGACCATGGCATTAAAACCTCCCAGCCAGGATGCCTGCATGAAATAGAAGGGGTTAATACTCGCAGTCAGTTGGCTGGTCTGGAAAGAGCCTACCAAAGCCAGGTTGCTCACCAGTTGATGGATCAGGGCCTTAGCCTGGCCGACCCCCAACGTTTTGATTGTCGGGGAGAGTTGTTGACCGGCACGGATGTTTTTATCGATGTGAATTGTGTTTTCGAGGGTAAGGTTAGTCTTGGTTGTGGTACCAGAATTGGCCCCAACTGCGTTATTAGTCATGCCGACATTGGTAATGATGTGGTGATAAAAGCGAATACCGTTATAGAAGGTTCGCTTAGCAAAGGCGTGGTGACGATCGGCAATAGGGTTCAGGTTGGGCCTTTTGCCCGCCTACGCGAAGGCACGGTGTTGGCAGAAGATGTTCGTATTGGCAACTTTGTCGAAACCAAAAAGGCTCAGCTGGGCCAGGGCAGTAAAGCCAATCACCTTACCTATTTAGGTGATGCTGATATTGGTTCAGGGGTCAATATAGGCGCGGGCACGATTACCTGTAACTATGATGGCGTTAATAAGTTTCAAACAAAAATAGATGATGGTGCTTTTATCGGTTCAAACGCCTCGCTGGTCGCGCCCTTAACTGTTGGTGTAGATGCTACGGTCGGCGCAGGATCAACGATTAGCAAAGCCGTGCCTGCGCATAATCTTGCGGTAGCACGAGGTAATCAACGTAATATAAAAGGCTGGAAACGGCCTTCGGAAAAGACTTAAGGGAGCAGGGACTGTGTGTGGAATAGTAGGAGCGGCGGCTCAGCGCAATGTCATTGGTATCCTCCTCGAAGGTTTGAAGCGGCTTGAATACCGAGGTTACGATTCGGCCGGAATAGCCGTTCTCAATTCTGACAGTTCGATTAAATGTATAAAAAAAGCTGGCAAGGTTGCTGAGCTGGTAAAAGCCACACAGCAAGAAGCTGAACCTGAAGGTGTCCCCGGAAAATACGGTATTGCTCATACTCGATGGGCGACTCACGGCGTACCTAGCGAAGTAAACGCTCACCCTCACGTCTCTAGCGATATCGCTGTTGTCCATAATGGCATTATTGAAAACCATGACTTGTTGCGTGCAGAGCTAAAGGCCGAAGGTTATGTATTCGTATCCACCACAGATTCTGAAGTCGTAGCTCATCTCATTCATCATTATCGTAAGGCGGGGAAGGATCTAAAAACTGCTGTGCAAACTGCGGTTTCTCGCCTGGAAGGTGCTTACGCCCTGGCGGTGCTCGATGCTAGCGAACCAGACGTTCTGATCGGCACGCGTCACGGCAGCCCCTTAGTTCTGGGCGTTGGTATAGAGGAAAACTTTCTGGCTTCAGATTCCCTGGCCCTGCGCCAGGTTACCGACCGCTTTGTGTATCTTGAAGAAGGCGATGTTGCGGAGGTGCGCACTGGTCAATATCGAATAGTTAATCGGGATAATCAGCCGGTCGAACGAAAAATTGTCACCCTCACGGACCGTGCAGATCAGGCTGATAAAGGCGGCTACCGGCACTACATGCTCAAAGAGATTTACCAGCAGCCCGAGGTGCTGGAGGCGACGTTTCAGGGACGAATTTCTGGAACCCGGGTGTTGCCCGAAGCTTTTGGTGAAAGCGCGCCGGCTTTACTACAACAGGTAAAAAACGTCCATATCATAGCCTGCGGCACCAGTTTTCATGCCGGGCTGGTGGCTCGCTACTGGCTTGAAGAATGGGCTGGTATCGCCTGTCAGGTCGAGGTGGCCAGTGAGTATCGCTATCGTTCAGTGGTGGTGCCCGATAATTGTCTGTTTGTCAGTATCTCTCAGTCTGGCGAAACGGCAGACACTTTGGCGGCATTAAAGTCAGCCAGGGAAGCGGGTTATTTAGCGACCATGACGATTTGTAATGTTGCCAACAGTTCGCTGGTGCGGGAATCAGACCTGGCGTTTATGACTCAGGCCGGGCCGGAAATCGGTGTCGCCTCCACGAAAGCCTTCACTACCCAGTTGCTTGCTCTGCAACTTATGTGCATTGCCTTAGCGCGATACAGGGGTAAAATCAGCACTGCAAATGAGGCTGAGTTGGTTGCGGCCCTCCATCAACTGCCGGCTTTATGCAAACAAGTCCTCGCCCTTGATGGCGCAATAGAACGCACTTTTGAAAGCTTTGCCGATAAACACCATGCTCTGTTTCTCGGTCGTGGCGTGCAATACCCCATTGCCCTTGAAGGCGCTCTAAAACTTAAAGAGATTTCCTATATTCACGCTGAAGCCTACCCTTCTGGAGAACTTAAGCACGGTCCCTTAGCCCTGGTCGATGCCGATATGCCCGTGATAGCCGTGGCCCCGAATAACGATTTGCTCGAAAAGTTGAAATCAAATCTCCATGAAGTCCAGGCTCGTGGTGGGCGACTGTTTGTATTCGCTGATGCCGCCGCAGGGTTTGTATCTCAAGATGGGGTAACGGTCTTGGAGCTACCCCACGTGCCGCCCAGCCTTGAAGCGATTATCTACACTCTGCCCCTGCAATTGTTGTCCTACCACGTTGCGGTATTAAAAGGCACGGATGTCGATCAGCCGAGGAATCTTGCCAAGTCGGTTACGGTCGAATAAAGAGGTGGTTTGGCCCAGGGCTTTAATCGAGTTTTAAGGCCTGATGCAAGACCGGTCAGTGTTCAAGCGAACGGTGATTAAAACTGCCGTGCCTAAGAAAGTAGATGACCTGTTTGATAACGATGGCGTTCTTCATCATAAAAGGGTGTGTCACGGGTAGGGATATGTGATCTGCCATACCTTCTAGCTTGGTGTTTTCTACAGATACTTTGCCATCATTTGGGTTTGGTAAAAAAGATGACAAAATCAAATTAATACTTCGGGTCCCAGCGATAATACCCAATTCAAAATTTGCTGGGCCAAGGTTATTTGGCACGCTCAGTTTCCCGGTGCCTAATTCCATACCCGCCGGGCCATTAATAAATTTAAAGCCGGGCATATTGCCAAGGTTGTCGACAACCTGACTGCCCTTGTTCGGTGGCCCTAACATAACGACTCGCCCGAGCTTATTGATGGCTTTGTCTTTTAAATATTGACGAACGATGATGCCACCCATCGAGTGCGTGACGAAGTGGATTTGCCCGGCAGTGTCTGGGCATTGACTCAAGCTAGCGGATATTGCTTGTTCGGCTAATTCCGCAATGGGGCGGGTGGTGGAAGGGTAGTGATAATTCACTGGGGAAAACTCTGCCTCGACCAGGGCTTCGGCAAGCGTTGTCATCGAAGTTTCGGATCTAGCTAAGCCATGGAGGAGAATGACGCAATCGCTGGCGCAGGCATGCCAGGAGAAAAGCAGGGCTAGTACCGGCAAGTAGCGTAGTCGCCTTAAACCTATTTTCATGGGGTAATCGGTCACGGGGCAATCGATTTGGTTTGTGAGTCTGGCACAGACTATTTAACCCGCAGACTCTGTAAATTTTCCTGCAATTTTTGCAGATGTTCCTGCAAGTCTGGGCCTTTTTGCTGGGCCACGCCAATGGCCAATACATCAATCACCACAAGGTGGGCGATACGGGACGAAAGCGGTGTGTAAATTTGATTATCTTCCTCAACATCAATCGCAATCGGAATAGACGCCGCCTTAGCCACCGGAGAATCACTGGGTGCTAACGCAATAACAATAGCGCCGTTGCGTTTTACCAGCTCCATGGATTCCAGAATGGCCTGAGTGCGACCCGATTGTGAAAAGGCCACAACCACATCGCCGGTATTAAGAGAGGTCGCCGACATGTTCTGTAAATGGGGGTCGGAATAAGCGGCTGTCGCCAGTTGCAGTCGGAAGAAGCGGTGCTGGGCGTCGAAGGCAACGGCTGCAGAGGCACCAAAGCCGTAAAACTCCACCCGTGTTGCTGCGCAGATAGCTTTTACTGCATCGTCGAGCATATCGAGATCGAGATGATCGCGGACACTCAGTAAGGTATCCACCGTCGAATCAAAGGCTTTAAAAGTACACTCGGCCAGGGAGTCGGTATCGGTAATGGCGATCTGTCCATAACTTGGGCTGGCGGCTAATTGCTGGGCCAGGGACAGTTTAAATTCCAGAAAACCATTACAGCCCACGGCTCGACAGAAACGAATCACCGTCGGTTCGCTGACCAGGGCCAGCTCTGCCAGATCGACGATACGCATGCGGATCACTTCAGCTGGGCGGGACAATACAAATTCTGCGACCTTGCGTTCTGAGCGTCGCATGGTAGGCATTTCGTTGCTGATAGTTTGGGTTAATTCGGCTGGCTTCACAGCTACATCCAGGTTGAGGGCATTGATAGATTGTAAATGCATTACAAAAAAAGAACATCGACAGATTGCCCGTGTTTAGTTTGTGCCTTTCCTTATGCTTGAGCGGCAGAAGCGGTAAGGAAATCTGCTAGAATCCAGCGCCTATGGATATCACTACAATTATTGACCCCCTGAACAGCGCCCAGCGAGATGCGGTGACGAGTACCGACGGACACCTGCTGGTGCTCGCCGGTGCGGGCAGCGGTAAAACCCGAGTCCTGGTGCATCGCATTGCCTGGCTGGTGCAGGTCGAAGGCCTGTCGCCCCACGAAATTTTAGCGGTGACCTTCACCAACAAAGCCGCCCGTGAGATGCG
>JAHRWI010000354.1 GCA_019090225.1 Porticoccaceae bacterium | reverse complement strand
GCTACACCTATTTGATCTGGTCTGGGTAGGACGATATCTCGGCATACCCGGCACAATACTTATCTTGTTATCATTCGTATATTCTCTGCGCAAACGCAAAATTATTACCTTTGGTAAACCCAAAACATTCCTGGCCGTACACAAGATGTTGACGTTTACCGGCGCCATGATGATTCTCGTTCATGCCGGTATTCACATATATGCAGTACTGCCCTGGCTGGCCTTACTGGCCATGCTGGTAAACGTCATCAGTGGCCTAACAGGCCAGTTCCTGCTGACTCGCTCATGGCAACACATAGAGAACCGCAAGGCTGTCTATGCAGATCAAGGATTCTCCGAGGAAGTGATTGACAAAAAACTGTTCTGGGACGCGACAACCTTCGAGCTTATGAAAAAATGGCGCATCATCCATCTGCCGATTAGCGTTGCGTTTGCAGTAGCCACCCTTGTTCATATCCTTAGCATCTTTCTGTTCTGGCAATGGCGATGAAAAATCGGGCCTTGCTTATCGTTATTATCACCAGTCTAGTGATGTTACTCCTTCTGGCTTTTATATTTCCCCAGCATATGATTGCTCCTGGCAGGCTCATTGATGGCCATAAAGAATTCCAGGAAGACTGCTTTGCTTGCCATACGCCTCTGCTTGGCAGTAATTCAACCAAGTGCATTGAATGCCATGGGGTCGACGACATCGGCATCAGGACAACCAGCGGCCAACCGGTTATCGATAAAAGGGATAACGTCGCCTTTCATCAAAAATTGCTGGAAGAAGATTGCGTGGCTTGCCACAGTGACCATAGCGGTGTCATGGCATTTCGCCCCATACAGGAGTTTTCACACGAACTTGTACAAACCACGGTGCGTGAACAATGCGCGGGTTGCCACCGTGTTCCGAGTGACACCCTACACCGCAAGATCGAGGATAACTGTGCGCAGTGCCATACAATCAGGGCATGGATGCCTGCCACTTTTGAACATGGTGAGTATTTCCGCCTTGACCGGGACCATGACACGAAGTGCGTGACCTGTCATACCAACAACAACTATACCAACTACAGTTGTTATGGTTGCCATGAACACTCCCGCCCGGGAATTCGAGAGGAACATGTTGAGGAAGGCATCCGTAACTTTGAGAACTGCACGGAGTGCCATCGTAGTGCGGATGAAGACGAGGCCAAGCGCATATGGCACAAGAAAAGGGTGGAAAGGGATTAATTATTATTCGGTGACATAACACAGTTTTCTCTATACAGCTGAGATTTACCAAAGAAATATGAATATAACGGGATAATATTATTGGAGCTACGCCTAACAAGGCACTCGTTCGAAAAAACAAGAATAATGGGGTCTAGAAAAGAAGCGTTGTCTTAGTTAGATGTGTGGTCTTGTGGTGACAGAGTCTTTATTTACGTGAGTGCCGTTCATAGTCAGCGCACCTCAAGTTCAGAATCCAGATCCAGGACCCCATCTTCGTTTAACACGCCAAATTGCTTCGCGTCGGGGTTATGCATGATGACTATACGAAGGCCAAACGTGGGCTTGCGCACGAAACAGGCCTCCCAGCCATCTTCGGTCAGCTTTTTTAGGGAAATCATTTGCTTATTATTGAGCAGTTTATATAGCGGCGCGGGTATAGCTGCTATATTCTCCCGTTTATCGTTTAGCACCTTTTAATTCCTTCCTCATTAACTCGTCTATAAAACTTCGAACTTATTGACATCCGAGCTCAAACTATTAGTAAACAGACGTCGCCCCGTTGAATAAAGGGTATTCCACTACCCCAATTTGTAAGGTCGCCGCGCTATCCAAGTCAATATCAATAGCCGTTTCAGTAAGTGGGGTTGACCTGATACTGCAGGTAAGATCTCGACGGCCAGTAGACTACAGGTAAGCTAATATATCAGGATTCTTATAACTGGCAAGAGCCTGATCCGCATTACTTTATTCAGAAACGTCAAATCTGATCCTGTTCGCACGGTCCTACTCGCAACAACGTCGTTTCGTTAGAGCAACGCCTGATCACATGCCGCGAAAAGCAGGGTCACGAAAAAAGTATGCACGAAAACAGCAAAAAACAAGATCAGGCCTGATAAGTAGCCTATGCACAGCAGTTATTCATCATTCGTCATCCATGAATAAATTGAGCCATGTCATTTGGGCTGTAGACCAAAGCCATTAAATTGCCCACTCGCTAGTATTCAAGAGGCTAATAGCATGGCAAGTTCAGTACAAAACACCTATGACGCTATTATTATTGGTGCGGGTATATCGGGTATGTATCAGCTTCATAAATTGCGGGAGCAGGAGCTTTCGGTAAAGGTCTATGAGGCAGGTACGGGTGTCGGCGGCACCTGGTACTGGAATAAATATCCCGGCTGTCGCTTTGATTCCGAGAGCTATACCTATGGCTATTCATGGTCCGACGAGGTCTTGCAGGAATGGAACTGGACCGAACGTTTTGCACCTCAGCCAGAGACTGAGCGTTATCTCAATTTTGTGGCCGATAAATTTGATTTTCGCAAAGACATTCAATTCAACAGCAATGTCACTAAAGCGACTTTTGATGAGGTCAAGCATCAGTGGGAGGTTGAGCTTGAAGATGGTTCAAGCGCGCGTGCGGAGTTTCTTATCTCGGCTACCGGGCCGCTGAATGCGTACACCTTGCCACGTATTCCTGGCATCGATGATTTTAAGGGCGAATGGGCTCATACCGCTCGCTACCCTAAGGGTGGTTTCGGCGGCATGGGCCAGGATTTTAGTGGCAAACGTGTTGGTGTTATTGGCACGGGCGCTACCGGGATTCAGGTGATTCAGGAGGTCGCTAAAACCGCTGATCAGCTCCATGTCTTTCAATTAGCCCCTGAATGGGCTGCGCCCTTAAACAATGGGCCCATTGAACAGGACGAAATGGATGACATTAAAGCTAACTACGAGAAGATTTTTGCCGAGTGTGCCGAGACCTTCGGTGCCTTTCACCACAAGGCTGATCCGCGCTCAGCGTTAGAAGTGGAAGACGATGTACGTGAAGCATTTTTCGAGGAGCTTTACGACAAGCCCGGTTTTGGTATTTGGCTAGCTAATTTCGGCGATATATTTTTCAACCTGGATGCCAACGCGCTAATCACTGATTTTATTGCCAGAAAAATTCGCTCGCGGGTTAATGACCCAGAGGTGGCAGAGAACCTGGTGCCAGTTGATCACGGTTTTGGCACTCG
>JAHRWI010000353.1 GCA_019090225.1 Porticoccaceae bacterium | reverse complement strand
AATTTACTAATACAACACCTTACTACAAATCTAACAATGAACGGAGTGCTTATGGAACGCGACTATATTATTTCCTGGAAGGCGGCTGGTATCTCTCTCGGTCTGTTACTTATTTTGGCGACGGCGCTGGTCAAGCCTTTGGGGGTTTCCACACAATATGTGGTATCCGAAGCTGCGATGATCCATAAAGTCGCCCCGGAATTCGCTGAAGCTAGCCCTTATCTCGCGAAATACGGCAACAAAACCGACTGGGGTGTTGGCTACGGCTGGATGTTGGTCCTGGGCATGTTCGTGGGTGGCGGGGTATGCGCGATGATTTTCGGTGATCGTCAACCGGCCCAGGACAAAGGCTCGATGCCGCCCATGTGGCAGGCCCGCTTTGGTGACTCCATGAGTAAGCGTTATGCCGCAGCCTTTGGTGGTGGGGTGTTGCTTTTGTTTGGAGCTCGACTGGCCGGTGGCTGCACCAGCGGACATATGATCTCCGGCATTCCTCAGTTGGCGGTGAGTTCATTTATTTTTACCATTACCGGTTTTGGAGCGGCTATTTTAATGGCCAAATTCCTTTACCGATCTGGTTCGGAGAGTTGATATGAGCACATTAATTATTGGGTTTTTAATCGGTTGTGCTTTCGGCTCTATTCTCTATCTGGGCGGAGCTACCAGCTACCGACGTATCCTGGGCACTTTACGCCTCAAGGATTTAACGGTACTTAAGTTGATCTGCACGGCCATTGGCATCGGCACCTTGGGTATCTATATGCTCGATCTGGGTGGTCTGGCAAATATGTCGATTAAACCCACCTATGTCTGGGGTGTTGGGCTTGGGGGTATCCTTTTTGGCATTGGTTGGGCGGTCTCAGGTTATTGCCCTGGCACCTGTGTGGTGGGTTCATCAGAAGGTAAAAAAGATGCCATGGCGACCGTGTTCGGCGGTTTGGTGGGTGCCTTGCTTTTTGCGATGGTGTTCCCGTTTATTGAGCCCACGCTTATTCAAAAAGCCAATTTTGGCAGCATTACTCTGGGCGGCGTTTTAGGTGTCAGTGGTATTTATTTGGCCATAGGGCTGAGTGTGGTTTTGTTGGGAGCGGTATTTTTTGTCTTAAAGGACAGCTATGAATAGTCTCTGGATTTAGTCCCTCAGTTTATGTATGCAGGCTAGCCCTGAATGATTCAGGGATGAACCATTCAGGTGCACTGTTAAGGGATAGACTATTTGTGGATGGACTATCTATGACGGATTGTCTATAGATGAACTATCTATGGGTGAACAAGGGTATAACCCCGTTTTACCTCGTCGATCATAAACGCGACACCGGTTTGCACGGTTTCCACGCCAGGTAAGAGTTCAGGTCGTTTGCCGGTTTTACGTTCGATAGTGTCCAGAGTGTTTCCGCAGGCATAAAATCTTACCCCGTGTTCTTTCAGGCTGGCGATACGTTCGGCCTTTTCCCTGTTGCCGCTTAGTGTGTCAGCGCTATCCCGGTAAAGCAGTGAGATACCAGCGCCGAAGGCGATGACTTCAACATCCACCATATCCTGCCCGCCATAGTGCTTCATCAAATTGTTAGCGATGTCCAAAGTCGCATCGTGGTGGACTTTTTCTGCATCGCTGACTTGCAGGATAATATGGGCTTCAGCAAAGGGTTTTTGGTCGCTGAGAGGCGTTTGTTGCTGGGTTGGCTTATCGACTTGTTGGCTAGCATAGCCTCGACTAGCAGCTGCAAGACTGGCCATCAAAACCAGTAGCATGAAGACGTTCCGTTTGTGAAAGAATCTGGTCATGGTCTGATCTCCGTTGTTGCTTTTTGCGTGATGCGTGATGCGTGTTTTTGAGTAAATAGTATTCCGTGAGTGGTAATGGCTAAGTGTTGCTTGCTAAGCGTTTACGTGTAATCCGCAATGCCGGGATTGCCCTCAACACCTTTTAACACCGGATTATTGCCACGACTGATGTTGACGGTTTTCTCCGCACGCAGATAGTCGGCCACTACATCCCATATCGGCACACCGGGTGCCTCGGCCGCGACCGTTGCCCAGCCTGCGACTTTATAAGACTTGCTCGCATCCAGTGGGGTGCCATCATTGAGTTCAAGGTTAGCGATGCGTTTACCCATCTCGGCTTTGGGCGCACAGCTAAAGCGCAGCCCGCCAACGCGCACCATATCGCCACCCTGCTGGTAGTAGGGATCTGGATTAAAAAGATTATCGCAGACGCTTTCGAGAATAAATTTGAGATCTTCGCCGGTCATTTCCCGCACATAGGTTTCAGGGTAGGTCATACAGGTTTGATCCAGCACCCGCTCCATGGTGATAGTTTCACCGGGCAGCACACTGGTACCCCAACGAAAGCCCGGCGACAGGCCAATCTCTGCGTCGAGCACATTACGCATAGCGTCACAGATCAATTGATCAAAGGTGCCAGAGAAATTTCCCCGCCGGTAGAGCAGAGATTCGGAGACCGCGAGGGGTTCATTCAGCGTGTTCAGATAAGGTGCGCGGACACCTTCGATGTAAGCCTGCATTTCAGGGTCGGGGGTGAGTAAATTGGCAAACACGGGAAACAGGCGGTATTGATAGCCGCTAACGCCGGATGACCCAAACTCGATATCCAGCACGCCTACGTACTTCCCATTTGAACCGGCGTTGGTCACCACGGTTTTACCGCCGGGGTTGTCGATGACCATGGCTAGGGGCACGCCGTCATGGGTGTGGCCGCCGAGAATAAAGTCGATGCCACTGACCTGGCTGGCCAGTTTTAAATCTACATCCATACCGTTGTGAGACAGCAGAACCACCGCATCAACTTGTTCTGTGGCGCGAATCTGATCCACAAGTTCGGCCAGATCCTGCTCCTGAATGCCAAAGGTCCAGTCGGGAATAAAGCGTCGTGGATTAGCAATGGGTGTATAGGGGAAGGCCTGGCCAATTACTGCAATACGCCTGCCATTGAGGGTTTTAACCACATAAGGTGAGAACACGTGACCGCTGTCTTCGTCGTGAACCTCGGTGCCTTCAAACAAGGCATCTT
>JAHRWI010000352.1 GCA_019090225.1 Porticoccaceae bacterium | reverse complement strand
GAATTTGGCGGGTGAAATGATGCATCACAACATGAAGCATTCAATAGTTGACGGAAGGACATCTCTCGGCCTCTCCCCAGAAATGAAGCAACATCAACTATCAAATATGAGATCTCATTTAGAGGCGGTGCAGGCCATTACTAGTTTAATAGCAGAGGAAAAGTTTAAGAAGGCTTCTGAAATTGCCCATTCAAAGCTAGGATTGACGGAAGAAATGAGAAAGATGTGTAATATGTTCAATAATGAAGACTTCACTGCATTAGGGTTGGCGTTTCATGAAAGTGGTGACTTTCTGGGTGATGCATTGAAAACCGAAGATACAACTAAATCACTTCGTGCATTACAGTCTACACTGGGTCATTGCGTGCAATGCCATGCAACTTTTCGCCAATAAATAATTAAAAATACTTAGCGGCTATGCCTAATAAGTTGCTGCACCGGACTCTGAACTTCACCCGGCAGAACGGACACCTCAACCTAACGATGAGTCCAGCATAGAAGCGCAGGAAGCGAGGTCAGAATTGGGGTCACACAGAATCGGGGTCAGGTCTTGCAATAAAGCATAATCTTACTATACTCCCTACATGAGTAGACCACTAAGAATAGAGCTGGCAGGCGGCCTTTACCATGTTACTTCCCGTGGTGATCGGCGTGAGGATATCTATGTTGATGATGCGGACCGAATAAAATGGTTGGCTTTGTTCGGCGAGGTTTGTGAGCGCTTTAACTGGCGTTGCCATGCTTACTGTTTGATGAGCAATCACTATCACATTGTGGTGGAAACCGCTGAAGGGAATCTGTCTAAAGGAATGCGCCAGCTAAATGGCGTTTACACTCAATATTCTAACCGCACTTATAATCGGGTCGGGCATGTGTTTCAGGGCCGCTATAAAGCTATTTTGGTGGAGCAGGACAGTCATCTTCTGGAGCTTGCGCGCTATGTGGTACTAAATCCCTTGCGGGCGCGGACGGTTAGAAAAATCGGTAAATGGCCGTGGAGCAGTTACCCGGCAATGATGGGTGACGTGCCAGTGCCTAGCTGGCTCGAAACGGACTGGCTATTGGCACAGTTCAGCCGTCAAAAAAAGCGAGCAAGGGCCAAATACACAGATTTTGTTCGGGAAGGCCTTGGCTTGCCGCCGGTTTGGGGTGATTTGAAACAGCAAATTTACCTGGGTGATGATGAGTTTGTTGAGCAGATGAAAAAACATCTTAACGACACGCTCAAGCTGAAAGAAGTCCCGAGGGCGCAGCGTAGGCCTCCTGCTAACCCTTTGGCTTATTACCAGGCTAATCATCAGACCAGCAAAGCAGCGATGGTCGCAGCCTATGCGACGGGTGATTACACCTTGAATGACATTGCAGACCATTTTGATGTTCATTACTCTACGGTGAGTCGGGCGGTTAAGAAGGCGGAGGAGTAGTTGCTGATTGGCAGGTTTGAAATATAGATCCCGTGATATCTGCTCCTGCCGACCTTCAGGCGTTAAATATAGACATCGAATATTTTACAAAAACCTTAAAAAATTCTTATTACAGATCTTTTTTTCAGGTCTCTTGTTAGAGTTTTCTTGTTAAAAAAGGCTTGTTAGAAAGCTCTAGATGAAAATCACTGCAAGCCTATTAAAAACCTCTTACTCTGATTTTTAGACGGAATATTAAACTATGCGCTTGTTCGATATTATCGCTATCCTGATTAGCCTGTCGGCGGTTTTTAGTTGGGTCAATTATCGTTTCTTCAAATTGCCGACGGTGATTGGTCTGATGCTCACGGCTTTAATTATGTCGCTAGTTTTGCAGCTACCCCTACCATTTTTCGATGGCCTGGAGGGGCAGGCCGCGAAGATGTTGTCCCATATCGATTTTGACGAAACCCTACTGCACGGCATGTTGAGCTTCCTGCTTTTTGCTGGGGCCTTACACGTCAACCTGGATGACCTGGCCAAACAGCGTTGGGTCATTGGGATTCTGGCGACTTTCGGGGTGGTGGGTGCAACATTTATTATCGGAGGTGGTAGCTATTGGCTATTCGCCTGGCTGGGCTTAGATGTACCTTTAATCTATTGCTTGCTGTTCGGCGCGTTAATATCTCCCACCGATCCTATTGCGGTGTTGGGTATTCTCAAAAGTGTTGGTGCACCGAAAACTTTGGAAACCAAAATTGTCGGGGAGTCACTGTTTAACGATGGCGTCGCGGTAGTGGTGTTTTTGGTATTGGCAGAAATCGCCACTGGTGATGTCGAGGTCACTGCCGTATCCATCGCGACATTGTTTATGCAGGAGGCCGTAGGAGGGCTTGTTTTTGGCCTGGCCGCCGGTAGCCTGGCTTTTTATATGCTTAAGCGAGTCGATAATTATCAGGTAGAAGTATTGATCACTTTGGCGCTGGTGACCGGCGGTTATGCGGTGGCGGAGCATTTTCACCTGTCGGCACCCATCACCATTGTGGTGGCAGGCTTGTTGATCGGTAATCACGGTCGTCAATCGGCGATGTCGGAGCAGACCACTGAGCATCTGGACACCTTCTGGGAGCTGGTCGATGAGGTGCTTAACGCGGTGCTGTTTGTTCTCATCGGGCTGGAATTGTTGGTGATTTCTTTACGTGGTGATTACTTGCTGGCCGGTGTGTTGGCGATTCCTCTGATATTGATTGTACGTTTGCTAAGTGTGGGTTTGCCGATTACGGTGATGCGGCGTTTTCGAGAGTTTTCGCCGGGTGTCGTGAGGATTCTCACCTGGGCGGGTTTACGGGGTGGTATCTCCGTGGCTCTGGCGCTGTCGCTGCCCAGTGGCGAGACACGAGATCTGTTAGTGACGGCTACCTATGTGGTCGTCGTGTTCTCCATTCTTGTGCAGGGTCTGAGTTTGGGGCCGGTTGTACGACGTCTGGCCGGCCCTAAACAGGATTCCGCAGTTTAAGCGGCGCTCATTGTTGCCTTCTCGCACCACCTGCTATCGGGTTTCTGATTCAGCGATTTTCTCTTTATCGCCACCCGTAAAATGCAAAGGATAGACCTCTTCAACCGCCGGGCTACCGCTGCGCCAGGTATGACAGGAGTTTAGGACAAAGGGCTTTTTGCTCGGGTCTGGGATCACGTCAGCATAGATTTCTGGGCATTTCTCCCGTGCCAATTCTTTAACGCTCGGAGATGCAGTGGTCTGAAAGGCCACGGTGCCGATGGGGCCAAGCAACTCAACGAGATGAGTGCAGCCCTGAATACCTCCGAGCAGTTCTTTGACCTTGCGGTTCCAACCCGCGCCGATACGCAAGCCAATAAGGCGTTGAAAGTTATCGAGCACTTCGTGACAGACCTGATGGGGCTGATCGTCCATCGTCGTAGCGACAGCATGGACAGTGAACTCATGATCGATGGTCAGTCGCAAGCCCATGTTGTGAATGGGAATGCCGGGGTCTAGCAAGCCTCGCCAGCGATTGTCGACCACATAGGTTTTGGTATCGACAATAACGGCTTCGATGTCCCACATGCCATCATCGCGGAGATAGCCCTGGCAATTGATCGCGCGGTTATGTAAATGAGTACGTGGCACGGGTGCAGGAAAAGGCATTGATGGCTTCCTTTGGATCTGGATTAGTTGGATAGAGCTATTAGTTCAATACAGCTAGGGGCGAGTTTAATAGAAGGGCGACAAGATACTAGCGCTACTGGATTTCTGCAAATATTGTCGATGCCAAACTTAGCTTCGATGTTAATTACAACAGGAACTACCGAGCTGAATGGGTGGGCAACTGACCGTGCCGTAGGAACAATAAACACAGCAATGCCCGGCCCGTGGATGGAGAAGGGTAAGGCAGGATTCGCACTCATAGAACCACTGACAATAATCGCTCGGCATCGTTTCTGTCTTGCTATAAGTGCATTCAGGGCAGGTAATGGTTGATTGTAAAACTAGCTCTGATGTATCTGACATAATTTGGCTGCTAGCCCAGGGTTGTGGCAGGTGCTGATTCTACAGACTATCGCTCGATTCCATCAATGTATTGGGCTTGTTTTCATGCATGCGTTGATAAAGTAGGCCGAGAGCATCCTGTCTAAGAGAGTCTTCAATAATACCGTCGACATCACAGTTCTGTGCAAGGCGACAAAGTCTTTCGAACGTTCGTATGTAGTTTCTGGTATGTCGGGAACGAATTTCAGTGCCGAACATTATTTCAGCGATGCCGCCTTCTTCCATAAAATGCATGGTCAAGAAGAAGCGTGCGAAAACTTCGGTATCACCTTTGGCGGCCTGAGCAAAATAATCATCTACCTGCTCACGGCTTAATCTGTCGTTTCCTACCGGGCCCAGGGCGGAAGTTAACAACATCCCTGAAATACCCGCTAATTGACGCCTAACGTTTTCAGCAATTTTGAAAAAGGTCTCCTGCCGTGCATTCATTTCGGTGGCAGCAATAGCCTGGGTTTGCTTAACGGATTGTTCAGATGTCAGACGTAGCGCCTCTGTGTTATTGGCTAATTCTCGTTGCTGGATAAACAGTCCCAGGACTAGCCAGAGGAAGGCTAAAGGCGCGAACGCACCTTCCAAAAACCCACCCACCGCCTCCAGGGAAAACCGTTGTCCCGCTCGTTCGGTGCTGACCAGAAGGACATACCAGATGCCCCCAGTGAGCCATAAAATTGTCACCACTGAGCCGAGCCAGATACGCCAGTCCTGACCTCGGATAAATTTGACTACTTTGTTATTCATTATTT
>JAHRWI010000351.1 GCA_019090225.1 Porticoccaceae bacterium | reverse complement strand
CTGGCACACAATGAAGAATACCGAGGTTCTATTTGGGGTTATATGCAACGCCACAAGGTCAAGCCGGGGATAACAGGTCTGGCCCAGATCAACGGTTATCGCGGTGAAACTGATACACGAGAAAAAATGGAACAACGCTTTAAATACGATATGGAGTATCTGAATAATTGGTCGATATGGCTAGATCTCAAAATAATCATGCTGACACCACTGGCCGTTATTAGTGCTAAGAATGCTTATTGAGGCTTAAGTTAAGCAGCCCTCCCACAGCCCCGTAGTTTCCGCGCCCACCCAGTCTCCGCTTGTAGTGACAAGTGCAAAGAAACTATAATTTCCGGTTCGTTTGCTACCTGTTACGCCCTATGAAATTCATCCAACTGCGCGGCGTACGTACGCATAATCTCAAGAATATCGACCTTGATGTACCTCGGGATAAACTGACGGTGATTACCGGCCTGTCTGGCTCGGGTAAGTCGTCACTGGCCTTTGATACTCTGTATGCCGAGGGGCAACGGCGCTACGTTGAATCGCTGTCGGCCTACGCACGGCAGTTTCTGTCGATGATGGAAAAGCCCGATATTGATCATATTGAAGGTCTCTCACCGGCCATTTCTATCGAGCAGAAGTCCACGTCGCATAACCCCCGCTCCACCGTGGGCACCATTACTGAAATCTACGATTACCTGCGCCTGCTTTACGCGCGCGTCGGCGAACCCCGCTGCCCGGATCATAACGAGCCGCTCGAAGCCCAGACCATTTCGCAGATGGTTGACCAAATTCTCGCCCTCGGCGATGACACCCGTCTACTGTTGTTAGCGCCGCTGGTGAGAGAACGCAAGGGCGAACATTTGCACGTATTTGATCAATTGCGCGCCCAGGGGTTTATCCGCTGTCGGGTCGATGGCCAGGTCTATGAACTGGACGAACTGCCGAAGCTGGAAAAAAACAAGAAGCATACCATCGAGGTGGTGGTTGATCGCATTAAAGTACGGGCCGATCTGGCTCTGCGCCTGTCTGAATCCGTCGAAACTGCCCTTGGCTTGTCCGAAGGACTGGTGTTAATCAGTTTTGTTGGAGACGAGAAACCCGAGCTGGTTTTTTCTGCCCGCTTTGCCTGCCCGGTGTGCAATTACAGCATCAACGAACTGGAACCCAGAGTCTTTTCTTTTAACAATCCCTCCGGGGCTTGCTCGGGCTGCGACGGCCTGGGCATTAAACAATTTTTCGATGTTGAGCGGATTGTGCAACATCCAGAGGCGACATTATCGGAAGGCGCTATTCGCGGCTGGGATCGCCGCAACCTGTTTTATTTCAATATGTTAATGTCGCTGGCCAGTCATTACGCCTTTGATATCGACACCCCTTTCGAGCAACTGACACCATTGCAACAGCAAAAGATTCTGTTCGGCAGTGACGCGGAAGAAATCACTTTTAACTACGTCAATGATCGCGGCACGGTATACAAACGCACCCATCGCTTCGAAGGTATTATTCCGAACATGGAGCGACGTTTTCGCGACACCGAATCCCAGTCGGTGCGAGATGATCTGAGCAAATATCTCGATACCCAGAGTTGCCCAGAATGTAAGGGCCAACGCTTAAATAAAGCCGCCCGCCATGTCTTTGTCGATGAACGCTCATTGCCCGCCATCACGGCTCAATCAGTTGGCGAACTGAGCAAGTATTTCGACACCTTCGCACTGCCCGGCCAAAAAGGCGAAATCGCCAACAAGATTCTCAAGGAAATCCGTGATCGCCTGGTGTTTCTGGTGGATGTGGGTCTCAATTACCTCACCCTCGACCGCAGCGCCGAGACCCTTTCCGGCGGCGAAGCCCAGCGCATCCGCCTGGCCAGCCAGATTGGCGCGGGCCTGGTCGGCGTCATGTATATTCTCGATGAACCCTCTATCGGCCTACATCAGCGGGATAACGAACGTCTGCTCGCCACCCTCACTCGGCTGCGGGATTTAGGCAATACCGTTATCGTCGTCGAGCATGATGAGGAGGCTATTCGAGCTGCCGACCATATTATCGATGTCGGGCCAGGCGCTGGCGTCCACGGCGGCGAGATCATTGCGCAGGGTAAGTTCGAGGATATTATTGCTGCACCCCGTTCCCTCACTGGCGATTACCTAGCTGGCCGAAAAAGCATTGAACTGCCCGCTAAGCGTGTTCCGACCAATCCGGAAAAAATGCTCCGCCTTGAGGGTGCCACGGGCAATAACTTGCTCGATGTCGATCTGGAAATCCCCATTGGCCTGTTTACCTGCATCACCGGTGTGTCGGGGTCGGGCAAGTCAACATTGATCAATGAAACCCTCTACCCTCTGGCTGCCACGGTACTTAACAAAGCTACGACCTTGAAAGCCTCCGCACACAAGAGCATGGATGGCCTGCAACATCTCGATAAATGTGTCGATATTGATCAAAGCCCTATCGGGCGCACACCGCGCTCAAACCCAGCTACCTATACTGGTATTTTCACCCCGGTGCGGGAGCTATTTGCCGGTACCCAGGAGGCGCGATCACGGGGCTACAAACCTGGCCGTTTCAGCTTTAACGTCAAAGGTGGTCGCTGTGAAGCCTGCCAGGGTGACGGGGTTAAGAAAGTCGAAATGCATTTTTTGCCTGATATTTACGTCACCTGTGATACCTGCCTGGGCAAGCGCTAC
Source organism: Porticoccaceae bacterium (assembly GCA_019090225.1). Taxonomy (GTDB): domain Bacteria; phylum Pseudomonadota; class Gammaproteobacteria; order Pseudomonadales; family Porticoccaceae; genus HB2-32-21. The sequence continues at coordinate 2,856 of JAHRWI010000351.1, read as the reverse complement.
AACCGAGAAACTCTTGAGATTCATTACAAGGGCAAGAACATCCATGAAGTTCTAGAGATGACTATAGAAAACGCCTATCCATTTTTTGAGGCGATTCCTTCCATAGCTGGCAAGCTGCAAACCCTGATGGATGTGGGCCTGTCCTACATAAAACTCGGGCAGTCGGCCACTACTTTGTCTGGCGGCGAAGCCCAGCGGGTCAAACTGTCCAGGGAATTATCAAAACGAGACACCGGGAAAACCCTCTATATTCTTGACGAACCGACCACTGGTTTGCACTTTCAGGACATCAAGCAATTACTGGCGGTGCTGCACCGCTTCCGGGACAACGGTAATACTGTGGTAGTCATCGAACATAACCTCGATGTAGTAAAAACTGCCGACTGGATTGTCGATCTCGGCCCCGAGGGGGGCAGTGGCGGTGGCAAAATTATCGCCACGGGCACGCCGGAAGACGTCGCCTTATCAAAGCGCTCACACACGGGGCGCTTTCTTAAATCAATCCTTAATCCTCCATCTAAACCTGCATCCAAATCTGCGCCAAAATCAAAGCCAAAATCAAAGCCAAAAAAGGCCAGGGCGACAAAAACGGTGAAAGAAAAAGTTGATGCTGAAGCGACAACACCGGGCACAGCTATCCTGTAGGCCCTGCCTGTGGCAACATCCCAGCTATGAAAACCTATCTCGTTGGCGGCGCTGTCCGCGATCGCTTGCTCGGTATACCTGTTACCGACCGGGACTGGATGGTGGTGGGTAGCTCCCCAGAACAAATGCTCGATGCCGGTTATCGGCCAGTCGGTAAAGACTTCCCGGTCTTTATCCACCCCGAGTCGGGGGAGGAATACGCGTTGGCACGAACCGAGCGGAAAACCGGACGCGGCCACGGTGACTTCACCTTTCATACCAGCCCGGATGTCACCCTGGAAGAAGATTTATTACGCCGCGACTTCACCATTAACGCCATCGTCGAGGATGACTCTGGAGAACTGATTGACCCCTTCGATGGCCAGCAGGACTTGACCGCTCGGATACTGCGGCATGTCTCCGAAGCCTTTGTAGAAGATCCTTTACGGGTATTGCGAGCCGCCCGTTTTGCCGCACGATTGAATCATCTGGGTTTCACCATCGCCGAAGAAACCCGACAATTGATGGCACAAATTGTTGTCAGTGGCGAGCTACAGGAGCTCAGCGCAGAGCGCGTCTGGCAGGAAACTCAAAAGGCCCTGTCGGAAGGCTCACCCCGCACTTATATTGAGATTCTACGAGAGTGCGGGGCTCTCGCCGTGCTGCTACCGGAGGTTGATCGTTTGTTTGGCGTACCCCAACGCGCTGACTATCACCCGGAAATCGACACCGGACTGCATACCCTGATGGCCCTCGATAAAGCCGTCAAACTCAGCGGTAGTCCTGAGGTTCGCTACGCCGTTCTGGTTCATGATCTCGGCAAAGGCATCACCCCGGAAGATATTCTGCCTCGCCATATTGGTCATGAAGAAAAGGGCGTACCTCTGGTCGAGGCGGTCTCAAAAAGGCTGCGTGTGCCAAAACGCTTTATCAAACTCGCAGTGGCTGTCACTCGCTTTCATTTACAGTGCCACAAAATAGATACTTTGCGACCTAAGACGATCCTTAAGCTACTCAAAGGTCTGGATATCTTCCGTAACCCTGAGCAGCTGGGTCTGTTTTTACTGGCCTGCGAAGCCGATGCACGGGGCAGGACTAATTTCGAAGATCAGCCTTATCCTTCCGCACCCTGGTTAAAAGGTTTGCTCAGTAAAATTAACGCTCTCAGCACCAGAGAGCTGATCGAGGCAGGTTTCAAAGGTATTGCTCTCGGTGAAGAAATCGACAAACAAAGGCTCAAAACCATTAGTGAATACAAAGCAGCCAATTCTAAAACTACCCATCCCAACCCAAACACCAATCATGTCTAAAACAGCGCAGCCACCCGTCGTCCTCATCACCGGTGCCGCTCGCCGTATCGGTGCCTGTATCGCCCGACGGCTTCACCAAAGCCAGTATCGAATCATTATTCACTACCAAAATTCCGCCGCCGAGGCCGAAGTGCTGAGCAAGGAACTCAATAATCTGCGGGCCGACTCTGCCTGCACGATAAAGGCGAATCTCTGTGATATCCCCTCTGTTCAAGTACTCGCTAGCAGCAGTATCGAGCGCTGGGGTCGGCTTGACGCACTGGTCAATAACGCTTCTAGCTTTTACCCAACACCCCTGCCTACGGCCAACCTTGACCAATGGCAGGCATTGTTTGGCAGTAATTTGCAGGGGCCGTTTTTTCTTTGCCAGACACTCAGTAAAGAATTGATCGCGCGACAGGGCCGCATCGTAAATATCGCCGATATCCACGCCCGCCAGCCGCTCAGCGAGCACAGCATTTATTGTATGGCCAAGGCTGGCAATCTCATGCTCACCAAAACCATGGCTAAAGAATTGGCACCCCAGGTCAGCGTCAATGGCATAGCCCCTGGGGTTATCCTTTGGCCGGAAAATGATAATTCCCCAAGTGCTGAAAAAGATCAGCAGAATATGCTCAGTAAAATACCCCTGAACCGCATGGGCAAGCCCGATGACATCGCCCAATTAGCGCACTTTTTGGTCACGTCTCCAGGTTACATAAATGGCCAAACTATTGCCGTTGACGGCGGTAAGCACCTGATTTTGTAGAAATTGATGCATATCAACTATGCATAACTTTCATATATCAATTAAAAATCAGCCATCCTTTAAGGTTATAATTTGACCGTCAAACCACATATGTGGTTTATTTTTAAGACCCTATGGAGGTCATAGCGATGGCTCTTACAACATTAGGAAATCGACTGGATATCAACAATATTT
>JAHRWI010000350.1 GCA_019090225.1 Porticoccaceae bacterium | reverse complement strand
TACCGGCATTATTGATGACATAGGCGACGTGGATATCCTGCTCGATCAGTTTTTCGCTCATTGTGGCGATTTGATCTTCCTTCGTGACATCTAGCGGATAAAAAGTGAATCTGGCCCGCTCCTCCATACTCAGATATTCATCCATCCATGGGTCGACATCTTCTGCCCGTCGGTCGGTGCCAATGACGTGAATACCTGCAGCGATTAGCCGTTTGGTGATGGCGGTACCCAGCCCGCCGATGGCGCCGGTAACAATTGCGTGTCCTCTATTCATGTTCAAGTCCTCAGTAAATGTAAGTGGCTGGGCATGCGCTTAAGCCGCTTATTAGTGGTTAATTTTGAGCCTTCATTGGAGCAATAAGGGTGGGGTGAAGGCAAGCGCTGATTCTGCTGGCTATACTGTTTGCCAATAAAATGAATAAACTAAATTTACACGGGAGCAGGGTAATGGCCAGACTGGAGAATAAGGTAGCGATAGTAACGGGGGCTGGGCGGGGTATTGGCAAGGCCGTAGCGAGTCACTATGTACGCGAGGGCGCGACCGTGGTGCTGGCTGAAATAGATGAAACACTCGGTCACAAGTTGGCTGACGAATTAAGTGCCGGTGGCGCCACTGCAGTTTTTATTAAAACCGATATGAACAGTCTGGCAGATATTGATGCTCTGGTGGGCCAAACCAAATCAGATTTCGGTCGAATTGATATTCTGGTTAACAATGCCGCTGTGACCAAGAGCCTTGGCTTTTTTGACGTTACAGAAGAGGACTGGGACTGGATTCATAACGTTAATACCAAGGGTCTGTTCTTCTGCATGCAGAGTGTCGCGAAAATAATGAAAGAGCAGGGTGGGGGTAAGATCGTCAATATTGCTTCCATCGCGGGTAAAGGTTACCCGGCTACGTCAAACATTGCCTATGCGGGATCCAAGGGCGCTGCCATTGCTATGACCCGTATCGGCGCGTCGTCGCTGGCTAGACATAACATCAATGTTAATTCCATTTGCCCTGGCGTTACGCGCACCGATCTCTATTACGAGGTGATGCGCGGCAAAGTCGCCAGTTCGGGTAAGTCTGAGGAAGAGATTATTTCTGCGCTCGATGCCAGCATTCCTATCAGGCGCTCAAACGAGCCAGGTGACATTGCCGACCTGGCGGTGTTTCTCGCCTCCGAGGAATCACGCAATGTCACCGGCCAATCCTGGAATGTCGATGGCGGCCTCATGTGGGATTAAAGATGAGTTTGCCGCTCAATCTTTAAATACCGGGGTCTCGCCCTTTTTCTGTGCCTTGAGGGCTGTCTTGATATCTTCAGATATCATCATGCCCGCATTCCAGGTAGCTACATAATAGAGACCGTCTTCAACGCTGTGCTCACGGGAGTAAAGAATCACATCTTTGCTGCCGCGAATACTCAAGGGTGATTTGGCGGCGATGGTGGCAGCAATGCCGAGCACATGTTTTATCAGTGCTTCTTTGTCGACGAAGCACTGATTGCTCAGACCCATTGATGTAGCTTCTTGACCATCAAAGTTGCGCCCGGTGTATGCCAGTTCCCGCATAAGCCCGTCACCGATTAAGCGGGGCAGGCGTTGCAAAGTGCCGACGTCGGCGACAATACCAATATCAATCTCCTTAATGGAGAAAGTACTGTCCTCTGTGCAATAACGCATATCACAGGCAGTAACCATATCAACAGCACCGCCGACACAGGCGCCGTGGATGGCTGCTAGAACTGGCTTGCGACAATTTGCGATAGCCGTCAGTTGCCGCTGCAGCCCGAGGATTTCGCTGCGCAGAGCTTCACGCTTGCGACCTTCACAGTTAATTGAGTCATCGATCAATTCGTTAAGCATGCCCAGATCAATGCCGGCGCAGAAGTGTTTACCATTGCCACTGAGTACCACCACTCGAACCTCAGGCGTGCTGTCTACCCAGGCCATAGCCTCACCGAGTTCCTGCCACATAGCTTGATTCATGGCGTTGGCACGGTCAGGTCGGTTGAGTTGAAGGTGTGCGATATTATCGTTGAGTTCGAGAGATAAGGTTGAATAGGTCGGTGTCATGGCTGGCTCCTGATTAGGTTTATTGTTCTAGTTGTTTGACTATCAATGTAATTTGGGGGGGTGTTGCTGGGATATTAATGACTAATTTGTTATCAGTCATTATGACTCAGGATGGTACAACTTGGCAGATACAGGGCAGCTGAATTAAAGTACTAAGCATTAATCAAGCTAATAGCTCTTACAGATCAATGAATTTTAAAGGAGATCAGATTGAATAAGGTGGTTCAGCCTCCAGAGGGCGGCTTTGCACAAGCGACAGCGATTAAGCAGGTTGAAGATAATGTCTGGGAGGGAAATTTTTCTGCGGACTGGTTGATCGGCCAAACCCTGAACGGCGGTTACGCTATGGCGGTGGGCGCGCGGGTGCTCGGAGCTGCGTTACCTCATCCCGATCCGGTGACCGTAACCGGGCATTTCCTGGCCCGTACCGAAGTGGGGCCAGTGCGCTGTGAAGTCGAGATATTACGTAAAGGGGGTGGTAGCTCCTCTGGCGTGGTCAAGCTTATTCAAAACGGTGAATTAAAGATTCAGGTAACCGGTACCTACGGCGATATGGCGCGGCAACGGGGTGAAACGCAGAATTTTGAGCCGATACCCGATATGCCCAGTGTTGATCAATGTGTCGATTTACCCTATCCGGCCAATCAACCGTTTCGCAAGCAAATGCTCCAGCGTATGGCAGCGCTCAATGTTAGATCACTCGAAGGAGAACCTGACGGCTCAGGCACCTGGAAGGGCTGGCTTGATTTCGCCGATGGCAGCGATAAAGACCTGTTCTCCATGGTGATGTTTTCAGATGCTTTGCCGCCGCCCGTATTTTCTATCTATGGGCCCGAGGGCTGGGTGCCGACACTGGAGCTATCTGTTCAGCTACATCAACGCCCGTGCCCCGGGCCTTTGCGTTGCATCTTTCGGACAAACTTTATGACCGAGGGCATTGTTAATGAAGAATGCCTGCTTTGGGATAGTGAAGATAAAATTATCGCTGTCGCCAGGCAAACTGCTAAATATCGATTACCCAAATAGTCCTGTAGGGCATTTTACTGATAAGAGATAAAACCTAACTTATAATATAAAAGAAGGTGTTAAATGATTAATTTTAAACAATTTATACTGTCTTTAATCTATGCTTTATCGCTTGTCGCTAGCTCTTATGCAGGGGCAGGGGATGCAGCTCTGCCATCTATGAGTGCCGCTAAGGATTCTCGGGTGACATCGGCAGATCATGTTTTACGCCGCCAGCGAGGTCTTAATGTACTGGGTACGCTGACCGCCACCGATAATCCGCAAAAGCTCGCCAGCACACTTGAGCGAGAGTACGGCGCACTGGGGTCTTTTGCTGTGGACTTCGTGATGGGCGATATCTGGAGCCGCGAGCAACTCAGCCGACGCGATAGAAACCTGATTGTCCTGACGATGCTTGGTGCTCTGCATCAAACCAATCAATTGGCCTACTATGTGCCTGGCGGGCTGAATCACGGGCTTAGTCCGATTGAGATTCGCGAAATCATGACTCACCTGGCGGCTTATGCCGGTTTCCCAAGAGCCCTCGATGCGATGGCCGAGACCAACCGGATTCTCGCCGAACTGGGGCATGGGCCCGGTGCGGATGGCTTTGCTGGTGCAGAGCGTTTTAGTGATGCTGAGCGTCGTGCTCGCGGCGCTGAAGTCATGGGCCGCCTGTCCGGCAACGATGCGCCGGATCCAGACGAAGTGCTAGCGGCGATGGCCGGTAAGCTGGGACCACTGGGGGAATACGGTATCGACTTTGCCTTTGGGGAAGTCTGGGCGCGGCCGCAGTTATCCCGTCGTGATCGCAGTTTGCTGGTGGTCTCGGTGTTGACGGCTCTGGGTCGAGGTGATGAGCTGGATATTCACGTCCCAGCTGCGCTTCGTCACGGGGTGACGACAGTCGAATTGCAAGAATTGATGTTGACGGCTTTTGCTTACGCGGGCGCTCCTTTAGCCGTCGAGGGCATGCGCAAAGTCATGGAACATGCCCAATAGCGGCTTGCCCCTGTTTGTCATTTTTCGCTGTTCCAGGCGAGGTGTTTTAAGGCTGGATAAGCATTTGCCATTCCAACGGGCTTGCCATAGAATGCGCGCCCCTGTCCACGAACCCTGTTTGCGGGCACTCCTTGCTGCACTGGGTAACTTTTTCACACCAGGTAGCTAAACCCTAGAGGAGCAACAATGCGACATTATGAAATCGTATTTATCGTCCATCCTGATCAAAGTGAACAGGTGCCGGGCATGATCGAACGTTACACTAATATAGTGACTACAGGCGGCGGTGCAGTTCACCGTTGCGAAGATTGGGGTCGCCGACAATTGGCTTACCCCATCAATAAAATCCACAAAGCTCATTATGTGATGATGAACGTAGAATGTGGTCAGGAAGAGCTTGATGAGCTGTCTTCTATTTTCCGTTACAACGATGCGGTATTGCGCAATTTAGTCGTTAAGCGTGATGAAGCGGTTACCGAAGAGACAGATCTTTACAAAGCCGAAGTAGCCGATAAAGCTGAGAAAGAAAGCCGCCAGCGTCGTGAAACCGAACGTGCAGCAGCGAAGGAATCTAGTGATCGAGCTGAAGCCGAAGCTAAGGCAGCTGCTGAAGCTGCGGCTCCTGAAGCGACTGAGGAAGTAAGCGAAGAAGCTTCTGAAGCGCCAGCAGCAGACGTACCCACCACTCAGGCGGAGGAATAAATCATGGCTCGTTTTAATAATCGTCGTCGCAAGTTTTGTCGATTCACTGCCGAAGGTGTGGTCGAGATCGACTATAAAGATCTCGATACCTTGAAAGAATATGTTTCAGAAACCGGCAAGATCGTACCTAGCCGAATTAGTGGCACAAAGGCCAGGTATCAGCGCCAGCTGGCAACTGCCATCAAGCGTGCCCGGTTTTTAGCCCTGTTGCCGTACACGGATAGCCACAAGTAAGTAAACGTTAATAGCGGTTTCTACCTATGAAGGCTCTCGCCGAGTTTATTATGGCGGGGCGATTCAAAGCAGCATTGGTTGCCTTTTTTGGCAATATGTTGCCTTTAATTAGTCCTGCTGCCGTTGGCCTCGTTGCACTTCGGCATAGTGTTGCTGATGCAATGCTGGTGATGCTCTGGGCCTTACTGCCTTTAATTATCGTACTGAATATCAGCGACATGAATGCCTTGATGGTTTGGGCTTCGGTAATATCGGTATTAGTTGTGGTGTTGGGAGCGTTGACTTTACGATCCACAGCATCGTGGGCGTGGACTCTGCTGGCAATGGTGGTGTCCAGTGCTGTGGCCTCATTGTTAGTTAAACTTAATTTGCTTGCTGAACTAGAGGCAATGCGAGTTAGCTTGTTAGAAGTATTTGCAGAAGTAGCAAAGCAGCAAGAGCAGGTGATAGATTTGGTGCCCAGTGACGTGTTTCTTGCGGGTCTGGTCGCCTGGGCAGTGGCTCTAACGGCAATTGCTTCCTTGTTGCTGGCGCGCTGGTGGCAGGCTTTGCTTTATAACCCGGGAGGGTTTCGAACCGAGTTTCATGGGCTTCGAATGAACCGGGGGGTAGCTGCAGTTTTGATGGTAGGGCTTTGCATTTGCTATGTATTGTCTCGGGACTACTTTACCTGGGGCAATTTATTGGGATTACCGCTGTTGCTGACTGGTATTGCGCTGGTTCACCACACAGTAGCCTT
>JAHRWI010000349.1 GCA_019090225.1 Porticoccaceae bacterium | reverse complement strand
CCTGATCGATCACAGCCGGGGGGATTAAGGGTTCATCACCCTGGACATTGACGACAATTTCGTCATTATCAAGGCCGAGTTGCGTGGCCACTTCAGCGAGCCGGTCGGTACCAGAAGCGTGCTCAGCAGAGGTCAGAATCACCTCACCCCCAAAAGCTTTGACGGTGGACACGATGCGCTCATCGTCTGTTGCTACCAGCACACGCGCTGCTTTACTCAAGCAAGCCTGGCGATAAACGCGCTCTACCAGCATCTGCCCAGCGATGTCTCGCAATGGTTTAGCAGGTAGGCGGCTCGACGCATATCGCGCCGGGATAACGACTATATAACTCATAATTTCAATTAGTTATGATGCTTTTATAAATTAGATTATTACTATCTTTATTAGCAGACAGTTGGTTTTCAATAAGCTGAACTAGTTCAGGAGGCAGGACCGCCTCAACGTCTAGATACCAATAGTTTCTATTGCTCAGAGACTCGCATTTGACCGCATCTTTTGCAGTCATAATAAGCGGCCAATCATCATCGAAATTCAAATCACCGCCGGTAAAGACATGATGATCAGGAAAACTATGTAATTGTGGCTGTAAACCCACAGCGATCAAGGTATCGCGGAAACGCTCCGGGTTGCCGATGCCCGCCACTGCATGAACCGACTGTCCTTGAGCGCGCTGCCCTTGAGACCATTGCTCCGCGCTGACCTTCTCGCCGGAACTGAGATTAATAAAATGACTCGCTTCAAGACTCATGGAGAAAGTCGGCACCTGAGCTGGAAGGGAATGTTTCAGGGCCTTCGCCTGACAGGTAATCACTAGCGAGTCCGCCTCTTGATCAGGCTCCGCGCCATTAATCACAATCCCATCAACGCTATTGAGCCGGGCGGGGGATTCCCGCAATGGCCCCGCCGGGAGACAATGACCATTACCCAGGCCGCGCTGCCGGTCGATCACCACAATCTCCAAATCTCTGTGCATGCGGTAATGTTGGAGACCGTCATCGCTGAGGATGACATCCAGCTCATGTTGTTCAAGCAGATACTCCACCGCTGCGCGTCGATCCGCACAAACCACCACCGGACAATTCGTGCGTCGGGCTATCAGCAGAGCCTCGTCACCACATTGCTCTACAGCGCTATCCGCTATTACTGACATGGGGTCGGACCCAGCATTACCGCCGTAACCCCGGCTAACGATGCCCACCTTAATACCCTTTGCCGCCAGTTGTTGGGTCAAAGCGATAATCAATGGTGTCTTGCCTGTGCCACCAACGTTGATATTGCCGATCACAATAAGCGGTACGCGCCAGGCTTTACCCTGATAGCGCTTTTGCAAGGTTCGCTTACGCAAGCTTGCCACCGTCTGGAACAAACAGGCCCCAGGCAGTAAAACCTGAGACCAGCTGGGCTTTCTATACCAGGCCCTTTCGAGGCTATTCATGAGACTTAAACGCCGCTTAGGCGTCGTCTTCAGCCAATTGAAGGCGATAGAGTGTCGAGTATCGTCCTGCAGCTGTGAGCAACTCAGCATGACTACCCTGCTCTATAATTTGACCATCTTCTATGACTAATATTTTATCGGCATTTTCAACTGTACTGAGTCGGTGTGCGATAACAAAGGTAGTACGACCTTCCATAGCCGCATCAAAGGCCGCCTGAATGTTGCGTTCGGACTCGGTATCCAGTGCCGATGTTGCTTCATCCAGAATGAGAATCGGTGCGTCTTTTAATAAGGCCCGCGCTATCGCCAGGCGTTGCCGCTGACCACCGGATAACATCACACCATCATCGCCGATCACAGTGTCAAAGCCATCGGGTAAAGCCTCGATAAAATCGAGAGCATAAGCCATTCGCGCAGCCTCTCGTACTGCCTCTGGACTACGGGCTGATAATTCTCCATAAGCGATGTTGTTGTATACCGTATCGTTAAACAGCGTGACCTGTTGACTCACCAGGGCCACTTGCTTGCGCAAATTGATCAGGGAATAGTCGGTGACCTCCCGATCATCCAATAGTATTCGACCGGAATGATAATTATAAAAACGCGGGATCAGGCTTACCAAAGAGGTTTTTCCGCTACCTGAGGAGCCGACCAAAGCCACAGTCTCGCCCGGCCTGGCGACCAGATTAATGCCTTGCAATACCTCTTCACCCTCATCCAGATAACGAAAGGCAACGTTCTCAAAGGCTACCTCACCCATCGCTCGATCAACTTCATAGCTGCCATTATCGATCTCTTCTTTTTCATCGATAGTCGAAAAAAGCGTCGTCGCGGCCGCTATGCCTTTTTGAATAGTGCTATTAACTTGAGTTAGTTGCCGGATTGGCTTGGCTAACAGCGAGGCAGTAAAAATAAACTTGGTGAATCCGCCCGTTGACATAGAGGCCAAGATTTCCGGCGTCAACGCCAGCCAGATCAGCACACCCAAGGCACCCGCCAATAACATTTGTACCAGGGGTGTGCTTAAACCCTGAGTTGCCGCCAGTTTAAGGTTTTGCCGGCGATTCACCTGACTGGCTTTAAACAGGCGTTTGCTCTCGTAGTCCTTGCCGCCGTATAAATGCATTTCACGGTAGCCGCTCACCGCTTCCTGAGAAACGTGGGTGACATCACCCATAGCTGATTGAATACGCTTACTCAACTTTCGAAAGCGTTTGCTGACCGTGCCAACAATCAAAGCAATGAGCGGCATAATCACCAGAAAAATGCCGGCCAGACGCCAGTTAAGGTGGATCAGGTAAGCCAGCAAACCCACTGTCAGAGCGCCTTCCCGAATCACTACGGTAAGGGCTTTGGTGGTGGCACCCATTACCTGCTGTATATGAAAAGTTAGTTGCGCAACCATGTGACCGGTCATCTGACCATCAAAATAAATGCTCGGCATGCGGGTGTATTTCTCAAACACCTCATTGCGCAGATTATGCACCACCGACTGGGAAACATAGGCCATCCCGTAGCTGCCCAAAAGAAAGCCAAAACCCCTGACCAGGGCTAATAAAAACAACATCGTGGGCAATGCCACACGACTCTGAGCCAGCACATCACCTTCAGCTAACAAGCGTTCCGCGAGCTGTGCAGTCAGGCCGCTATCGATAGTCATCATATTCAGGTCGTCGGGTATGCCCCCTTCCCCGGTGACCACGGTTAGTACATTGATCAAATAACCCAGCAAATCGACAAAAGCGATTTGCATGGCGCTGAATATCCACAGGCCGAGGACGCTAACAAGAAAAACTTTCCAGTAAACTTTTAGATAGCTGAGTAAGCGTAGGTAAACTTTGAGCCCGGATGTTTTAGCGGTAACACTTGCTGGCATGATATTTATCTATTCGCCCTGTGCGGGTTCCTGAGTGAGAATGCTGAGATTGACAAAGCCCAGTCGTCCCGCCGCATCCATCGCCGTTACTACAGCCTGATGGGGCGTTTTAGCGTCAGCGGTAATGGTCAGCCCGGTATCGCTGCGCGGCTCTGTGGACAATTGTTTCAAACCGGCCATAAGGGTTTTAATTTGCTGATTAACGAGAGCGACGCCATTGAGGGAATAATTACCTTCAGCTGTAATCAATATATCTATGCTGTCGGGCACAGATTCACTTGGCGCGGCATCTGCCTCAGGTAAATTCACCACCAGATGCGTTTCTTTGGTGAAGGTTGTCGATACCATAAAGAAAATCAACAACAGGAAGACCACATCGATCAGTGGCGTGACATTGACGTCCTGCGCGACCTTTGCCCGCCGCCGAAATTTCACTGAGTCTTGCTCTCCTCAGCTAGAGGTACACGATCACCATGCAGGGCATCGATCAGCTTAACGGCCTGATCTTCCATTTCTATCACCAGAGTATCGACACGGCGCTCAAAATAACGATGTAGCACCAGCGCCGGGATGGCAACGCTCAGCCCCGCCGCCGTAGTAATTAGCGCTTCGGAAATGCCACCTGCCAGCACCCCAGCATTCCCAGTTCCTTCGATCATAATGGCGGTAAACACTTTAATCATACCGACCACCGTTCCCAACAAGCCTATCAAGGGCGCGATGGCGGCAACGGTACCCAGGATAGTGATATAACGATCCAGGTCATGAATGACCTGATTGGCCGCCTCTTCAATACTATCTTTCATGACCTCACGGCCATGCCCAGAATTGCTCAAGCCAGCGGCCAGGATCTTGCCAAGGGGGGAGGAATTCTTTAACTCGATCAGTTTATCTTTGGTAACGTCCCGCTCTTTAAGCCAAACCCAGACTTTCCCCAGCAGGTTTTCGGGCAACACTTTATTGGTGCGCAAAGAGATGTAACGCTCGATACTGATCACCACCACCGCTACAGAGCAAATCAGCAATGGCACTATGAGCCAGCCGCCAGTAATTAAAAGCTCAAACAAAGCCCACTCTCCTCAATAATTATCGCAGCACTTTACCATATCCAGGAACCACTCAAAACGACTCTTGCCAATAACCGCGAAGAGCATCACGGGCCTGTGCCAGCTGTAAATTATGACTATTGCTCCATGAAAAACTTAGCGCGCCAGATGCACCGGTTGACCACTGCTGAGCCTTGCGCTTCTGGTATCTCTGGGTCACTGAAGGGTGCGGATGTCCAAAATGATGATGAAATCCTGCCGAATAGACAACATGCTCCGGCGAGACTTTCTTGACAAAGTCCGGGGTGGACGAAGTTTTACTGCCATGGTGGGGTGCAATCAATACAGTAAGACCACTCGGTAACTTATTACCTTCAAGCAACTTCCGCTCAGTATCTGCCTCGATATCACCGCTTAGCAGTATGCTTTGACGACCCATTCGTATCGTCATCACGCAGGATGAAGCATTATCTGACATCTCACCGCCTGACATCTCGCCGCGCCCACCGCTGGCAGGATGAATCACCTCAAATTCGACATCCCCCCAACGCCAGCTCATCCCGGCATGACACTGTTCTATAGCTCTAGAAGCAGTTAGCTCACCATGTAATTGATCGGGTTGACCAGCAATAAGCCGTCGAGCTTCGAATTCACCAAGCAGGCCTGATACACCGCCACTATGATCGGCGTCACCGTGACTCACTATGAGTATATCGATACGCTCTATACCACGACTCCGTAAATAAGGTGCCACCACCCCAGAACCGATATCAAAATGCTCGCTATATTTGCCTCCGGTGTCGTAAACCAGAACACCTTCAGATGTTAGCACTACAACACTTAAACCCTGGCCGACATCAAGCACTACCACCTCCAGGGGTAAACGTTGGGGCGGAGCTATCATCAACAAAGCAATCATTAGCACGAAAGCCATGGCACGTGTCCCCAGACCTCGGGGTGACAATAAAAACCAACCTGTTACGACCACGGCTGCTGACAGCAAAAAATATTGATCAGTGACCACCGTCCAAACGCTGTATTGAGAGTACAACAAGATTTTATCGAGCATTTGTTCAAAGTATTGCAGTTGATAGGCCGCCAGCCACCATAAGCTATTAGCCAGAGTTTCACTGAATGGCAGAACCAACACGCCAAGTAAGGCAGGAGGTACGATCAATAGACTAAACCAGGGTAAGGCCAGCACATTAACAAACGGCGCTAACAAGGATGCACTACCCTGAAAATAAATCACCACACCGGATAACAAAAGCAGTACTAGCAGCTGTGCTTCCAACAGGGTTTGCGCATACATTAATAACTTACTTGCCATGGGATTGAACCGGGAAGCTATCGATCTGGAACGGTCCGAACCATCAGGTCGGCAATGAGTGTTCAAACGAGTAACCCAGGAAACACGTGGATGACTTGAGAAGTACCAGATAAACACGGCAACGGCCCCATAAGACAGACAAAACCCCGCCGATAGCGCTGCCAGAGGATCAACCAAAGCCTGTAGCGTAATAGCCCAGATAAACGCGGGCCAGGGCCGTAGGCTACGCTTCCAGAGCATCGCCGCCAGGAACACAGACAGCATGATCAGAGCCCGTTGCGTGGGCAGCGAAAAACCGGCCAGCAGCGCGTAGGCCGCCGCAAAGGCCAGAGCAATTACGGCGCCTACCTGAAT
>JAHRWI010000348.1 GCA_019090225.1 Porticoccaceae bacterium | reverse complement strand
TTTACTCGAATGACCAAATGATCCACACCTTTAAAAGCCATTATTATTCCCTCAGTTAGTTGTAGCTTGCAGCTACATTGCTATTAAGCTAATTTTAGCCTGCCCACGGATTCATACTTGAAGAGCACTGGACCTCCGCTTTTAGCTGCCTCGTTCCACTTTGCGTCGGCGATTACCCGAGGGCAAACACTTTGTGTCGCCGGATTGGCCTATCCAATTCGCGGACCCATTCATAGGCGTCAATATCGGGCATGATAGTCCTGTTATGCAAGGCATTTGTGTCCATGCTCTGTGCCCCACTTAATAATTTGTTGTCGATGGCAAGCTGGCATATTTTGAGTTTATGCTAGAACAACTAATAACAATAACTGAACAATATGAACTCTTATGTAAGCAAAAACTGTTATGCGACCAAAAGCTTTCATATGACGAAAATATATATCATAGCTCTCTGCCTTATTTTATCGAGCTGTGATAGCACAAAGTTTTTCTACAATCGAGCAGATTGGTTAATGGGTATTCAAGTCGACCGCTACCTCGACTTGAATACAGCGCAAAAACCCCACGTTAAACAAGCTATAACTCGCTGGCTTGACTGGCATCGACGCGCCCAGTTAATTTGCTACGCCGAGCTAATCGATGAATTTAAAAACCGTGCACACAGCTCTCTCAACCATCTCGATTTGTCCTGGCTCGAAAGTCAATTAAGCGCTTATTACGAAACCCTGATGATAAATGCCATAGAGCCAGGTGCCATTATCCTCAGTAATCTCGATACCAGCCAGATCAACCATCTGGAAAAACGCTTGGCAAAAGATCATCAGAAATTAGCCCGTCAACTTAAACGAAATAAAAACCAGCGACAACGAAAAAAAACCAAAGAAACGCTAACTGGCATGAAAAGATGGTTTGGCAAGTTGTCCCCAACTCAAATTACCTGGGTCTCAACACGTAGCAAAGCATTACCCGATGCCGACGCACCGTGGTTGGAATACCGGATACACAGAGAGCAATCATTGATCGAACTGTTACGCGCTAAACCGAATCCGAAAGTGGTCAGCGGCTTTATCGACTCCATGTGGATCAACGCCGAGACTTCAATGACGCTGGAAACACAAATGCTCATGACCGAAATACGAACTCAAAGCAGAGCCATGGCCGTGGCGTTTTATGCCATGGCGACATCCAGACAGAAAACTCACTTCTGGGGTCAGCTACAAAGCTACCGTAATGATTTTATTCAGCTCGCGAATGACTCGTCCGGTGCGAGTTGTGAATTACCGATTATTACGGCGCCCCGTCAGGCCGTAGAGGGATGAGCGATCTAGTCGTTCAACATTTACCCGCACACCTACCAGTACACCATTTAAAAGACAACAGGATCGCACAAACCACATTCGGCTTCAGTCATCATTAAACACCCGGCAAAGTTACATCCAAAGGCCAGGATTTAAGATTTGAAGGTCGATGCGCTAAACGCCACATTACATCCTGACAAATGCTCTCTGTCGTGCCATGCTTGGGGGAACCAAAATAACAGGGGGAAATTTAATGGGTCCATTACAAGGCGTAAAAGTTATCGAACTGGCTGGCATTGGTCCAGTGCCTTTATGCGGCATGATGCTCTCCGACATGGGCGCTGAAGTAATCCGGATCGATCGTGCAGTCGGCGCCATTGGCGGCATTCAGGTGGAACGACCCTACGATGTGCTGGGGCGCGGCAGAAAATCTATCCGTGTCAATCTGAAAGATCCAGAGGGCGTAGAGGTGGTGTATCGGCTACTGGAAACCGCTGACGCTTTAATCGAAGGTTTTCGTCCTGGCGTCACCGAGCGCATGGGCCTCGGCCCGAAAGAAGTATTAGCTCGCTGTCCAAAAATCGTTTATGGCCGCATGACTGGCTGGGGGCAGGAAGGCCCGATCTCGAACATCGCTGGCCACGACATTAACTATATTGCTCTGGCCGGTTCACTAAGCGCTATCGGTCCCAAAGGCAGTAAGCCGGTGCCACCCTTGAACCTGGTTGGTGACTTTGGCGGCGGGGGTATGTTTTTATTTGGCGGCGTCCTGTGCGGCATTATTGAGGCGATGAAATCCGGCAAAGGCCAGGTGGTCGATGCGGCCATGGTCGATGGTGCTGCAGTGCTCACAGCCGCCATCTACGGCTTTCGTGCTCAAGGCATGTGGGATGATGAACGAGGCAACAACTTTGCCGATGGCGGCGCTCCTTTTTATGAAACCTATGAATGCTCCGATGGAAAATATATTTCTCTGGGTTCCATTGAGCCGCAATTCTATGCTGAACTTATGGAGCTGGGTGGCTTCGATGCTGAAGATCCTGTCTTCAAAGAACAATTCAATAAGGATCAATGGCCGCGCAGTAAAGAACTCATGACCGAACGTTTTCTCACCAAGACTCGCGATGAGTGGTGCGAAATCATGCAGCAAAGCGATATTTGTTTTGCGCCCGTGCTGGGTATGGGTGAAGCGCCCTATCACCCCCACAATGTCGAGCGTAACGCCTTTGTTGAGTTAGATGGCTGGATGCAGCCGACACCTGCGCCACGCTTTGACCGCACCGTGCAGGAGATTCAGGGACCAACACCGGTGATGGGTATCGACACGCAACAGGTCTTATTGGACGCTGGTTACAGCTCTACGGAAATCGATACACTGATGAGCAAAGTCGCCGTGGCTGGTTCCGTAGAATAAGCTCCCTAACAAAAAAAACCCTGCCCAGCGCACGATACTAGCCAGGATAAACCGAGGAGTTGACGATTTTTAAGACAACTATAAAACCGATATAAAACAAACAAATAAAGAAGGCAGGCTCGGCACAAACAATAACGGTGTCATGGCCTCCTGCCAAATAGAGGACTAATTTATGCAATACACTTTTTCTGATGAACAGGAAGAATTCCGTTTAATTGTGCGGCGCTTTATGGATGACAAATCACCCACTACGGAAGTCCGAGAGCTTATGGCCACAGATCAAGGTTACGACAAAGCGGTCTGGAAGCAATTAAGCCAGGAGCTGGGCTTACCGGGCATTCACATACCCGAAGCCTACGGCGGTCAAGGTTTCGGTTTTATTGAGCTGTGCATTGTGATGGAAGAAATGGGCCGTGCCCTGCTCTGCGCACCTTTCTTTTCCGCCACCGCTTTAGCCGCCACGGCCATTATGAGCGCGGGCACGGAGGAACAAAAACTGGCGCTGCTGCCAGACATCGCATCGGGCGAGACTCTGGCCGCATTGGCCTATAACGAATCCAGTGGCCACTGGGATCCAGCGAGCACAGCGCTTACCGCAACACCGAGCGATGACGGCTATGTCCTTAATGGCGGGAAAAGTTTTGTAGTTGATGGCCATGTTGCAGACCTGTTGATTGCAGTGGCACGCACACCGGGTACTTCCGGTATTTATGGGCTGTCACTATTTTCTCTGGAGGGTAAGGGCGAGGGAGTCAAACGGCGTTTATTGCAAAGTCTTGATCCAACGCGAAAACTCGCCCAAATCGAATTCGACAATGCACCTGCGACCTTGCTCGGCGAGTTGGATGCGGGGGGTACGACGCTACCACATATCCTCGACCTGGCCGCTGTGGCTCTGGCCAGCGAGTCGGTGGGCAGTGCGCAAAAAATGCTCGAATCCTCGATAGAGTACGCTCTGTTACGCATGCAGTTTGGTCGCTTGATCGGCTCCTTTCAGGCCATCAAGCACAAATGCGCCGACATGTTTCTTGAGGTAGAGCTGGCAAAATCCGCCGCCTATTACGCCGCCTCCGCAGCGGCAGAGCAAACCCCTGATTTTCCTGCTGTGGCATCTCTTGCCAAGGCCTGCGCCTCTGACACTTATATGAAAGCCGCCCAGGAATGTATACAAATCCACGGCGGCATCGGCTTTACCTGGGAAAATGATACCCACCTTTATTTTAAGCGTGCGAAAAGTTCGGAGGTTTTTCTGGGCGACCCCAATTATCACCGTGATCAACTCGTACTGCGCTGGGAGGACTGAACATGACGACCAACAATACAGCTGACTCAAACACTACATCAAACGAGCAAACCCCTGATGAGCAAAGCGTACGCAGCGAAGTACGTACCTGGCTTGAACAAAACTGGGATCCAAATTTAACTTTGCTAGAGTGGCGCAAAAAGCTTATCGACTCCGGTTGGGGTGTCCCGGCCTGGCCAAAAGAGTGGCATGGCCGTGGCCTGACCATCGGACTCGGTGATGCCGTCGATGACGAACTCCGGAAAATGGGCGCCGTCAGCGTCGCTAAAACCGGCGTCAGAATGCTCGCTGCTGCGACCATCCTGGAGCACGGCACCGATATGCATAAAGCAAAATTCCTCTACCCGCTGCTTACCGGTGAGGATACCTGGTGCCAGTTATTCAGCGAACCGGGCAGCGGTTCGGATCTCGCAGGACTCACCACCCGCGCCGACTTCGATGGAGAAAACTGGATATTCAACGGCCAAAAAGTCTGGACCACCAGTGCCCATCACGCCAAATGGGGCATGGTGCTGGCGCGCAGCAACTGGGATTTACCCAAACATCAAGGCATGACTTACTTCCTGATTGATATGGAACAGCCTGGGGTTGAGGTGCGGCCACTGCGACAAATGAACGGCCATGCATCGTTCAATGAAATCTTTTTTACGGATGCCAAAATCGCCCCAGAGTTTATGGTCAGCAAAGAAGGTAATGGCTGGAAAGTAGCGATGACCACCCTTGCCCATGAGCGCCGCCTCGCTGATGGCATCCGTTCCTGGGGCCGGGGTGATAAAGGCTCGGGCCGAGTTTATGACGAGCAAAAAGCTGAAATCGCCACAGTCATGGAACCCTACAAGTGGTATCCACAGCGGGCAGGTCGTGTCGATCTCCTCATCGAACGGGCAAAAGCCACTGGCAAATATGATGACCCCACTGTCCGCCAGGCCATCGCCAAAGTATTAATTATGGCAAAAGCAGCGGAATGGACTGGGCGACGCGTCAAGGCAGCCCATGCTTTAGGCCGACAGCCAGGGCCAGAGGGTTCCTTAGGCAAACTCGCTGGCAGCCAGGTCGCAAGACTGGCCGCACAGGCCCACACTCTGATCGCCGGGGCTGACGCTATGCTAACCAGTGAAGATGGTGCTATGGACGGACTCATCAGCGAAATTCTGATATCTGTGCCCGCCGAATCCATCGCAGGCGGCACCGATGAAATTCAGCGCAACATTATTTCCGAACGTGGTCTTGGTATGCCCAAAGAACCCCGCACGGATGTAGACCGGCCATTCAGGGACGTACCGAGAAATACTGTGGGCTAAACTCCACATATCTGCCCAAAAAATAACTGATCCCGAAAAAGGCTATAGAAGCCAATTCATATAGTGGGAAATTTGCAGTCGATCTGAATTGCAAATTTCCCACTACTTATTTGACCACTAGCTTGCTGTTGTGATCAGCCAGTTCAAGCCCTCACTTTGAAGCTATCCTGTAGAACGTGCGACGCAGAATTTGCCATGATCACTGATCCATTTTTCTATCTTTGTGCCATCCCCGCAATATTGATTTTTGGCCTCGCCAAAGGCGGCTTCGGAGGCGGTATAGCAGTGATTTCTGTACCCCTCATTTCATTAGCTATGCCTCCAGTGCAGGCTGCAGCCATCATGTTGCCGCTATTAATTATGATGGACGCTGTGGCGGTGTGGAGCTTTCGAGGCAAATGGAGCGCAGCCAATCTACGCACCACCCTACCCGGCGCGATTATGGGCATCCTGGTTGGTGCTTTTACTTTTCGCTACCTTTCCGACGATGCCATCCGTATTTTGATTGGTATCGTATCAGTAGTGTTTTGTTTGAATTACTGGTTGCAGCTGGCGCTGGAAAAACAAGCTCAACCGAGCTTATTACACGGCAGCCTGTGGGGAAGTCTTGCTGGTTTTACCAGCTTTGGTATTCATGCTGGCGGCCCGCCAATGAGTATTTATCTACTACCACAGAAAATGGAAAAAACTCAGTTAATGGGCACCTTCGCGATTTTTTTCGCGGTCGTTAACCTGGTCAAACTTATTCCCTACACCTGGCTTGGGCAATTCGATAAAACCAATTTACTCACCGCAGCGGTGTTAATGCCTTTGGCACCCATCGGAGTCCGATTTGGCTATTTTTTACTTCACAAAATCAGCGAACAGTTAGTCTATAGAATCTGCTATTTTTTCCTGTTTGTGGTGGGCGCTAAGCTTTTGTATGACGGCGCTGTCAGTATGCTGTATTGATTTTGAATTATTCGAGCATCAAATTAGGGACCAAAAAAATATCAGGGCGATCCAGCACCCGCTACTTCTACCGTCGCTGTCACGATTTTGGCATTGCGAGCACCTTTGGGGATGTCGTCAAGGTCACCATCATAAATTAAGCAAAACAAAGTTTTCCCATCAGTTCCACCCAGGTTACAAGCCACCGCTCGCTTGCCTCCGGTATCGATTCTATGGGTGATTTCACCACCTTCTAGCACGCGGATAAATTCACCCTGATCAAAGGCTGAAACCCAAATAGCGCCTTCTGCATCGAGGCAAATGCCATCGGGGGTGTACTCCCCAAGTTCAGCAAATACGCGGCGATTACTTAAGGAGCCATCCTCTTCAATATCAAATGCTGTTAACAGACAGCCCCAGGTTTCGGCGATAACCAGGGTTTTACCCTCGTTAGTGATAACGGCTCCATTGGGGAACTGGATATCGTCTGCTACTGTTTTGATGGTGCCATCAGGCTTCACCAAAGTCAGGGATGCTGATTGAGGCTCGCCGTGACCAAAAACATCGTAGCCAAAAGTACCTACATAAATATTGCCGTTGGCTGCACAAACACTATCGTTGATATCGTGGGGCAGATGCGCCGACAGATCGGCATATTCAGATAACTCACCGTCGCTCAAACGCATTAATTTGCGATCAGCCATAGAAACAATGACCAATGACCCATCGGGCATAAAGTTAAGTCCGGAGGGACGCTTCGGCACTTCGACAACCGCCTCCTTCTCACCATCCGGCGTAACGGTATAGACCGTATTACCGAACATATCGGATACCCAAAGCTTGCCGTTATGCCAGCGGGGGCCTTCAAGAAAAACAAAATCATCAGCCAGAGGCTTCGTTGTTAACTCTTTCATAATTTCCTTCCTGATATTAATCGCCTGACATTAAAACAACGGACGCTAAGCGCCCGTTGTTTTAATCACTGTGTTTTTCTGGTCAGGTACTAGTCGTACATAATGACCGAACGCGCACCTTCACCACGACCCATCTCATCGAAGGCTGTGTTGATATCTTCAAGCTTGATGCGTTTGGTGATCATCTCATCGAGCTTGAGCTCGCCCTTCATATAGTAATCGACAAACTTTGGTACGTCGCGGGAGGGAATCGACGAACCATAAGCCGAGCCTTTCAAGTGTTTCTCACTGAAAAAACCCAGAACCGGTAATTCGAGAACGGTATCCATAGATGGAACACCAACAATCACTGCGGTACCGGTTGCCCGAGGCATGGACCAAGCTTGAAGAATCGTTGATTCAAGACCAAGCGCTTCAAAAGCAAAGTGCACACCACCTTTAGCGATAGCGCGAACTTCCTTAACCACCTTGATTCCAGTCGGGTCAATAGCGTGAGTCGCTCCCATGTCCAGAGCCAATTGTCGCTTTTCCTCAACCGGGTCAATGGCAATAATAATACCTGCACCAGCGATACGCGCTCCCTGGATAATCGATAAGCCTACGCCACCGCATCCAATCACGGCACAGCTGTCACCCTTTTTGATATCGACAGTATTCAATGCTGCGCCGACACCGGTCGTTACGCCACAACCAATCAAACAAATTGTCTCCAGAGGCGCTTTTGGATCTACCTTAACAGCCATACCAGCCGGAATGACTGAACGCTCAGAAAAAGTGCCCACACAAACCAGCTGGCCTACTTTTTCCCCTTTAGAGTTGGTAAAACGCTTAGTGCCATCCAGTAAAGAGCCCTTCCAAATTACATCGGTCATGTCCTTACAGAGGAAAGGCTTGCCTTCCATGCAAAACAGACAGGTGCCACAGGCAGGGGTAAGCGATGCGATAATATGATCGCCCGGCTTGAGATGAGTAACACCCGGGCCAACTTCTTCGACAATGCCCGCACCTTCGTGCCCTAGTACAGATGGCACCGATGCTGGTAAAACACCATTGCGAAAGGAATAGTCACTGTGACAAATTCCGCTAGCGACATACTTGACCAGGACTTCATTTTCTTTAGGGCCTTCCAGCT
Organism: Porticoccaceae bacterium; assembly: GCA_019090225.1. Classification (GTDB taxonomy): domain Bacteria; phylum Pseudomonadota; class Gammaproteobacteria; order Pseudomonadales; family Porticoccaceae; genus HB2-32-21. The sequence goes on along the minus strand of JAHRWI010000348.1, from coordinate 3,232 downwards.
CCAATTCTTCAATTACCAGTGGCGCGCCTACTTCGTACATTACTGCTGCTTTAGTCTTCATACTTTATTCTCCAAACCTGTGTCCTCGAAACCAACATTTTCAGTTGATCACAAAAATTTGATTTATTTGCAAGGCGAATTGGCCTTAGGCATAGGTAGTGATCACCGAACGTGCACCCTCACCTCGGCCCATCTCTTCAAACGCTCGATTGATATCACCAAGCCCGATCTGCTGAGTAATCATTTCATCCAATAAGAGCTCGCCACTTTTGTATAGCTCAACAAAACGCGGAATGTCTTTCACGGGGGTAGAAGATCCGTAGCACGAACCCTGAATTTCGAATTCGGCTAATAATCCGGCGGCCGGTATTTTCACCTTTTGATCCAGTGCCGCCACACCAACAATAATGCAACGCCCGGTAGGACGAATCATGCCCCAGGTTTGCGCCATAGTTTCGACCCGACCCAGGGCCTCGAAGGCATAGTGAACACCGACACCACCGGTTAATTCTTTCACTCTCGCTTCTGCATCTTCTTCAAAAGGATTGATGGTGTGTGTCGCACCCATGTCTATGGCTAGCTGACGCTTTTCTTCCATAGGATCGATCGCAATGATGATCGTCGAACCAGCGATACGGCAACCCTGAATAATCGACAGGCCAACTCCGCCACAACCGATTACCGCCGTGGATTCTCCAGGCTGAACATTCGCGGTATTTAACGCCGCTCCGGTACCAGTGGTCACACCACAACCGATCAAACAGGTTGATTCTAGCGGGGTATCATCAGGCACTTTGATCGCCGAACCTGCTGGCATGACCATGTATTCGCCAAATGATCCAACACCACACATGGCAAACACTTCTTCACCGCTGGCCGTTTTGAGGCGAGTAGTACCATCTAGCATTGTGCTGTAGGTCACTAATTTACCCATCTGGGAACACATGAATTCTTTAGACTCTTGACACATTCTGCACTCACCACAACTAGGGCTGAGCGAAGCAATAATTTTGTCGCCAGGCTTAACGTTGGTGACACCCGGGCCAACAGCCTCAACAATGCCAGCACCTTCGTGACCCAGAACAACAGGAAACGGTGAACGCAAGATACCGTGGGCAACAGAATAATCACTGTGGCAAATACCACTAGCGACAGTCTTTACCAATACTTCATTTTCTTTTGGCGGGGCCAATTCCAGCTCTTCAATCTCAAATGGCTGGTCAACTCCACGTAATACTGCAGCTTTAATCTTCATTTAATTCTCCCACCCTTATTTTTCAGGGCATAGTTTATTTCGGGGTCTACTCTAGTTGGAAACCCGGGGCATACTACACAAAGTTAGAAGGCCCTGGGAAGTCGAAATGTGTTTCACATCGTCAGCGATTGCTCATGTCGCCTCTAAGTTGCCATATAACCGCCATCAACTGGCAAGGCATGGCCAGTGATGTAAGAGGCACCATCTGAACACAGGTACACAGCCGCATCACCGATTTCTGAAGGTTCACCCAGACGTTTTACTGGCTGCGCACCAATCATTGCATCGGCAACTTTAGGGTTTTCGTCAAACAGGCGTTGCAACATCGGTGTGCGAATAGGGCCAGGACAAACCGCATTGATGCGGATTTTCTTAGTCGCATAATCCAGCGCGCCAGATTTTGTCAAACCGATAACAGCATGCTTAGCCGCAGAATATTGGCCAAGATTTTTAACACCGATCAAGCCGGCATCTGATGCTGTATTAACAATCGCACCACCGCTTTCCTGCGTGAGCATCTGCTTGATTTGATACTTCATGCACAAAAATACACCGAGGATATTGACGTTGTAATTGAGCATGAAATTTTCTTCGGTGGCGTCGCCCAGTTTTGATGGCACACCTTCGACACCGGCATTGTTAAAGGCGCAATCCAGGCTGCCGAAATTGACGACGGCTGCGTTAGTTAGCGCCTCACAATCCGCGGCTTTTGACACATCACACTTTAAGAATATTGCTTTGCCACCGGCTTTCTCAACCAGGTGTGCGGTTTCTTCACCGCTTTCCACACTGATATCAGCGACCACTACACTCGCCCCTTCACGAGCAAAAATAAGGCTCGCCGCTCGACCAATACCACCACCAGCGCCGGTAACAACTGCTACTTTACCTTCTACTATTCCAGTCATCTTTTTCTCCTCATCGTTATGTTGTTAAAAGTTACTCTGTAAAAAATTACTGTCCAGATAATGGGTATCCAGCCAATTGGTTTTCAGTTAATTAGTCTTCAGCTTTCACGGTGTTCGACTTCAAGATGATTAGGGTTGGTGACCCTAACTTTATCGACCACCTGCTTGAATGCAAAATCAAAGGCTGTTTGCCAGTCATTATCGTATCGGCCTTCACGAACGTTTTTGCTAAAGACTTGATAAAGCTTCGGTAAGGCCCCTTCCGTCAATTGGACTTCAGTCAAGCCCGGGTCAGCCGGAGCGCCCTGCTCACTTTGTGCAGATAGTAAGCCCCGCAACGCCGCCAGTTGATCATCGTCCTGCTGACCACCGAGGTTTAACTCCCGCTGCACCACGCCCATCAAAAATGCCGCGCAAAGGGCATCGTAGCGCTCGGCACCGCTGGAGCGCCCGGCGACACCCTCAGCAAACTCTTTGACCGTGGTAAGTATTTCCTGAATATCTGGATTGTCCTGACTCAATTCACTGCGTTCCTCTTAACTGTATTTCTGTTATTCGCTGATCTTATCCGCTCCGAACTGCTCACCCTACAAGCTCCTGCTTGCGACTATGTAGTTGCGAGCTAAAAGTACTCGCGAACTAATAGCTTGTGACCTAATAGCTCATGACCTATGAATAGTCACCCTTTATCGCCATCAACATATCGTATTCGACCATGGCAATATTACGCCCGCAACAGGCAAACGGTAAGGAGCGCCGCACACCGCTCATATGGCCGTCAATCTGCATCATGTTAATCACTGCCCAGCGGAAGGTGGCAAATATCTCCCACCAGCGAACGACTTCTTCATCCACGGTTTCGCCACCGTTGGCTTCATAAGCACTATAGAATTCTGATCGTGAACCAAAACCAGCGACGGGCTTGTCGAGCTGTCCGTAACGCCAGGAGCGCATGCAAAGCCAGCCAAACTCTTCCATAGCGCTGCCGATATGGGCGCATTCCCAATCAAGCACCGCTTTAATACCTTCAGGCCCCAAAATAACATTGCCGTTGCGGTATTCACCATGG
>JAHRWI010000347.1 GCA_019090225.1 Porticoccaceae bacterium | reverse complement strand
GTCAATATTCCGATTCACATGCATTGTCATGCCACCACGGGTATGTCCACGGCGACTTACCTGAAGTGTGTTGAGGCGGGCATAGACAATGTCGATACGGCGATATCTTCCATGTCGATGACCTACGGCCATTCACCCAGCGAAGCCTTAGTGGCTATCTTGCAGGACACCCCTCGGGATACCGGTCTGGATATCGAATTACTGGAAGAGATTGCCGCCTATTTTCGAGAGGTGCGCAAAAAATACGTCAAGTTTGAGGGTTCACTACGGGGTGTTGATTCCCGTATTCTGGTGGCTCAGGTACCGGGCGGTATGCTAACCAATATGGAAAGCCAGTTGCGGGAACAGGGTGCAGAGGACCGTCTTGATGAGGTGTTAGCCGAGATTCCCCTGGTCAGAAAAGACCTGGGTTACTTACCGTTAGTCACGCCCACCTCGCAAATCGTTGGCACCCAGGCGGTGCTCAATATCCTTACTGGTGAGCGTTATAAGTCGATTTCAAAAGAAACCGCCGGTGTCCTAAAAGGCGAATATGGCGCGACGCCAGCACCGGTCGATGCAGCCTTGCAAGCTAAAGTCCTGGATGGTGCCGAGGTGATCACTGTGCGTCCGGCTGACTTGCTCGACGATGAATTGGAAGCCTTGAGCGCTGAACTCACAAAGCTTGCTGACGAAAGCAATATTACGCTTCACGAAGGCGAGCAAGCCATTGACGATGTGTTGATCTACGCCTTGTTCCCACAGGTAGGTTTGAAGTTTCTAGAAAACCGAAATAATCCCGATGCTTTTGAGCCAGCGCCCATTGGAGCATCTTCCGGAGTGGTGACCACTGATAGCGGCGAAGAGGTTTATACGGTTGAGGTCGAGGGTAAGCGTTATACCGTGGCAGTGGCTGCGGGAGGTGATGTTAGCGCAATTATTCCCCTCGGCTCCGGCGCGACATGGCCAGGCAGCGGTGACTCCAATACACCAGTGACAGGAGGTGAACCTGTCGTTGCACCTCTGGCGGGTAATATTTTCAAAGTCCTGGTGAAGCCGGGCCAGCATATTGCTGAAGGCGAAAATATTATTATTCTTGAAGCCATGAAAATGGAAACTGCGGTTAGCGCGCCTCGGGCCGGATCGATTGGTGAAGTGCTGATACACGAAGGTGACAGCGTCACGGTCGGTGATTCCCTGCTGACACTTATTTAAGTCAAGTTTGAAAACGTATTTTCTGGATATTCTATTAAAAATTAGCTAAGCGATAATTATTATTCCCCGTGCGCAGTTTGGGGTAGAGCTATCGACATTAGAACCATTTACATTAGATCGATTTATATTCGAAGCACTTACATTAGATCTAGCGGCATTAATTTCTCAGGCATATTATGGATCAACTGGTACAACTCTGGCAGACCTCAGGCCTAGCGCAGATAGAACTCGGCACCATCGTAATGATGACAGTGGGCTTAACACTGCTATATTTGGCGATTAATAAAGGCTTTGAGCCTCTTCTGCTGGTACCCATTGGCTTTGGTACGATTCTAATTAATATACCTGGCGCGGGCTTTGATGCGGTGCCGGTTTACGATGCATTGGGTCATCTCGAAAGCCCCGGCGGGCTTATGTACTACATTTACACCGTCGGCATCGCATCGGGAATGTTCCCACTTATTATTTTTATGGGTGTCGGTGCCATGACCGATTTTGGCCCGCTATTAGCTAATCCCAAGACATTACTTTTAGGCGCAGCTGCACAGGTAGGCATTTTTACTACGGTGCTGGGGGCGGTTGGCTTAAGTAGTCTGGGTATTCTGGATTTTTCCATTCGAGATGCCGCATCCATCGGCATTATTGGCGGTGCCGATGGTCCGACGGCCATTTTCGTGACCAGCAAATTATCTCCTGAATTACTTGGTGCCGTGGCCGTGGCTGCTTATTCCTATATGGCGCTTGTGCCAATTATCCAGCCACCGATCATGAGGCTGCTCACTACGGAGGCTGAGCGGGGCATAAAAATGGAGCAACTGCGCCCGGTTTCAACGCTGGAGAAAATTGTTTTTCCCTTGATGCTTTTGTTGTTGGTGGCTATGTTTTTGCCTACTGCCGCGCCTTTGTTGGGGATGTTTTGCTTTGGCAACCTGATGCGTGAATGTGGCGTAGTAGCGCGTCTTTCCGACACAGTGCAAAATTCACTGATCAACATAGTGACTATTTTTCTGGGCCTGGGTGTCGGCTCAAAGATGAGTGCAGATAAATTCCTGAACTGGGAAACCCTGGGTATTCTCGGCCTGGGTATGTTGGCGTTTTGCATCGGTACCGCAGCAGGTGTGTTGATGGCTAAATTGATGAATGTACTTAGTAAAACACCGATCAATCCCCTGATTGGTTCAGCCGGTGTATCAGCCGTACCCATGGCTGCGAGGGTGTCTAACAAGCTGGGTTTAGAAGCAAATCCGCACAATTTTTTATTAATGCACGCCATGGGTCCGAATGTGGCAGGGGTCATCGGCTCGGCCATTGCTGCAGGTGTAATGATCTCATTAGTATCTGGTCTTTAAGGCGTAAGACCAATAAATTATTATGCGGGGTCTACCAGGCGATACTCTGGGTACAAATGGGTAAGCATGAAAATTCAGACAGTTATTGAAAATAAACTACGTGATGGCCTGGTGCCGGTCTATATGCAGGTGGACAATGAAAGCCACATGCATAATGTGCCGGATAATGCCGAGACCCACTTTAAGTTAGTGCTGGTTTCCGACATGTTTACTGGGCAGCGGTCCGTGCAACGTCATCGACAAGTTTACCAGTTACTTGCTGACGAGCTAAAGGCAGGCGTTCATGCGCTGGCTATGCACACCTTCAGTCCTCAGGAATGGTCAGAGCGCGAGCAGGTACCCACATCTCCTCACTGCCTCGGTGGTCAATAGTCCCGTATTCAAAAATCAGGAGCAAGCACATCAATGACCCCATTCAAGCCATAAAACGTAGCTCTACTCTGCTCCCCCTTCTATTAATCTTGCCGTTCTATTACCTGCTCTATTAATCTGGATCAATTCTGTTTTTTCTCTTAGGTGCTCTAATTGCAACACGTTTATTCAGAGAGAGGGGAAGTAGGATGAGAAGGAAAAGATATACATCGGTGGCGAGCAATTCTGCGGCAGTAAAATCCGTGGTCGCAAGCTCCATATTGGCAACGGGACTTATATGCGCTGCAGGTAGTACGTTCGCCTATGAAACGGGTGACCTGATATTGCGAGCGGGTGTGGCCTCGGTGCAACCGGATGAGGATAGTTCGAACCTGGAGCTTAATGGGGCGGATATACCAGGCACCAGTGCAGGTGTCGATAATAGTGAACAATTAGGCTTGACCGTAACCTACATGCTGAGGCCCCACGTTGGTCTAGGTGTTTTAGCTGCGACGCCTTTTGAGCATGATATAAAAGCCAATGGTTTAGGTGTCGATGCCGGTGAAGCCAAGCAGTTACCACCTACCATTACCTTGCAGTATTTCCCAATGGATTCGGCATCGGCCTTTCAGCCTTACGTGGGTATTGGTATTAACTACACAATATTCTTTTCAGAAGATGTTGATAGCGAACTTGAGGCTGCACTTGGTACTAAAGGCGATCTGGAGCTCGACGATTCGTTGGGCCTCGCCGCTCAGATCGGAGCGGATTATGCGATAGATGAGCACTGGGTGTTAAATGCCTCGGTGTGGTATCTCGATATCGATACAGACGCGACCTTTAAATTCGATAATGGTAGTCGGGTTGAAGCTGACGTGGACGTGGATCCATGGGTATATATGTTGGGCTTAGGCTACCTTTTTTAAGCCCTGTTAATGTTTGATAAAGAGAGTTTTCCGGGCAGTCTTTCTGTTGATCTGTAGTTGGCCCATAAGTAAGCATTACAGGTCAATAGAGCTGTCTCGTTTCGAACCGTTCGATTTTATAGAGCTATTTGGGATGCGGCTAGTTGCTATAAAGCTGTTTGGTTTAGAACCACTTAGCGAGTCCTACCAGTAAAAAACCCAGGAAGTAGGGAGTGCCTGGCCTGATTTAGGCCAGTTTAGGTATTAGCCAGTTCTTGTAGGGCAGAGACGTCGGTAATTTCTATTTCCTTTTTATCGACATCAAGCAGCCCCTGCTTTTGGAAGCGGCTGAACACGCGACTTACTGTTTCAACAGTAAGCCCAAGATAGTTACCGATATCCGCCCGCGACATAGGTAAGCGAAAACGCACGCCGGAGAGGCTACGTTTGGCATTACGGGCAGAAATGCTAAGCAGTAGCGTGGCGACACGTTCCTCGGCACTGTTTTTACTCAACAGCGTAATTAATTGCTGATCACTGGTGATTTCCTTGCTCATCAATTTAAAAAAGTGTCGCTGCAATGAGGGCATGGCCATGCTCAGTTCTTCAAGCCTAGAAAAAGGGATTTCGCATATCGCCGAGGTTTCCATGGCAACTGCGGCGCTGATGTAGTGGGTATGGGCGATACCATCCATACCAAAAATTTCACCAGGTAGATAAAACCCCGTGACCTGCACTACGCCCTGATCACTTACGCTGTAAGTTTTAATTGAGCCACTGCGGACTGCATAAATCGCACTGAATTCGTCAGCGATATCGTAGACATGGCTGTCTTTATGTAAGGGCCGGCCCCGTTGCACGATTTCGTTGAGTCGCTCCACTTCGTCGAGTTCCAGTGCTATGGGCAGGCATAGGGAATTCATTCTGCAATCGCTGCAATTTATAGCAGCATTATGAGGGCAGCTAGCTGACATGATGGAGCTCCGGTTGGTTTCAGAGAGTCTGAGAGTCACCAGCATTATAGCCCGCATTATTTATGTGGGAAAATAAAAACTTTGCGATGGCATTAAGGTTGATCAGGCCCTGATCGGTCAACGCAGTTTCGGCAGTGCCTGGTCTAAGCCATCCCTGGTTGATAAGGGGTGAGAATAGTTTGTCCCGATCGTCTACGTCGATCAGAGTTTGATGGTAGCAAACGAGTTCCTGTACGTGCTTAATCAGATCGTCGTTGCAGTGGCGACCTAGCTTATATTGCGTCGTAGGCAAGGCCTTCCGCTTGGTGATGCACTGTTGGTAAATATCTGGATCAATGGTATTCAGTTCGTAAGTATCGTCGATCAAACTCAGGGCCCCAACGCCCACACCCAGCTGAGTGTTGATGTCCTGACTGTGGTAACCCCAGGGCGTCATCCGCAAATTTCTCCGTTTTAAAAGCGCATGGTTCTCGTGTTGTGGCGCGTAGAAAAAATTATTGCCACAGCTTGTCCAGTCAAGTTTGTCAAAATGACGATGAATGTCGAGCAATTGATGTGTACTGGTCATTATTTCAGGCGTGGAATCGCCTTGTAATGTTTGCTGGCAAACCAATTCAATTTGTTGGCAATTGCTGCCTTCAAGTAATGCTAATAAACGTATCAAGAAGCCGGGGTGGGTCTGGTCGCCGAACCTGATTTTGAAATTGAGCCTGATGTGTTCGTAGTCGGACATCAGCCGTAATCCAGCCTCTATCTTGCTCAGGCTACGGTCATTGCTGGCAATGGACGCATCAATGTAAATTTCCACACAGTTAAATTTTAAACCGGCCAGTAGTGCGAGTGTAGTCTTGTCGAGTTCAGATGCGCTAACGCAGATGCCACGAACAGTGCTGAGGTCGCCGCTATGGGGGAAGTGATTACTAAAACGAAAACATAACTCAGTGATGGCTTCTGGCGATAATTGCTTGAGGGGGGATCCGGAAAACCAGAACGATTTAACCGACTGGTGGTGATCGTAGTCGTTTTGTTTGCGGGCCATCTCTGCACAAAGCAAAGTTTGGTAGTGCGGGACTTCTACAGCCGGAGAGTATATGTTGAGCCCTAATTGGCCAATCCTGGGTATTTTATCGGCGTCCTGAGTGTCGCTCTGCGATGAGGGCCTAAGTACTTTGCTCGCAGTATATAAAGGCAGAAACACCGACTTAAAGTCCGTTGTCAACGAGCAGGGCGCTTGAAGCTTACTAATGTTTGCCATAGCGGGACTAAACAGAATAGAGTGTCATTATTGCTAACGCTTTTTGCAGCGATGTATGAACAACGAATGCTAAAGGTAAGGCTTGATCCGTGAAATGACTTGCGTCAATAGTGGTTCGGTCTCTCGACGTTAAGCTACTTTGGTAATATTCTGCTATTAACATAGGATCACTAGGGTTTTAGTAAACGAGTCGTGGAAAAGCAGCTCATTAAACAGGTAATTAAAAAGGAAACGAAAATGGAAAATATTCTGGCAATAATTACCGATTGGGACGATGCCAAGGCGGTTTTGGCGCGGGCCGGGCGGCTGGCTGAGCAATTCAATACGCGCCTTGAAGTCTTGCGTCCCGTGCATTCGCCGCTGGCAGAAATTGATAAATATGTTGGCTTTGGTGAGGTGACCAATTTGCGAGACTCCATTATGGACGCAGAGCGGGAGCGGGTTCGAGAGCTGTGTGCTGATCAAGATGGGCCGAGCGAAATCGTTAGCCACGTCGAATGGTGTGAACGTGTCCATGAAACCATTATTGAAAAGGCAGAGAGCTACGGGGCTGGCTTAATAATCATGATGGCTAGTCACGACTCGGTTCTATCGAAACTAATCCATACGCCGGATGACTGGCATTTGTTCCGCAATACCCCATGCCCTGTCTTGTCTCTGGTGAGAGCCGAAAAGTCGATAAGCAGAGTGATTGCGGCCATTGATGCGCTCGATCTCAGTGAAGCGCACAAAGTACTGTCAGCCAGAGTGATTGATCAGGCCAGAGCGATGGCAACTGCGGAAGGCGTGCCTCTGACGGTACTCAGCGTCGTGCCTGACCCTGCATTGTTGTACGCAGGTCTGGTTAATGCGCCCATGGGTGGTGATTTTCAGGTCGCGGCGATGGCTAAAGCCGAACAAAATATCGAAAATTTGTTAACACACCTCGGCGTGGCGGCTGATGCGGTTGAAGTCAAGGCCGGGAGAATTGAAGACGTCGCCACCCGTGAAGGGCAGGCGGGGGGCTTACTGGTCATCGGCAGTGCCGCCAACAAAGGCGTCAAAGGTTTCTGGATCGGAAACACTGCAGAACGCATTTTGCATCACATGCAGTCCGATATGTTGGTGGTGAGCTAGTCCCTTTTAGGACGGAGATCGATAGTACAGAGCTCGGTACGAAACCTGATGCTGAACTTACCCTTAGTGGTCAGCCCCCCAAATTTTATCCAGGCGTTGTTGGCGACCACAGTTCCATTTGTAAAACTTATAGCGGGTGGGGTTGGTTTTATAATAGTTCTGGTGGTAATCCTCAGCGGGGTAAAAGGTGCTCGCATCAGATATCTCGGTGGCGATGGGTGCAGTAAACTTTCCGCTATCGGTAAGCGCTTGTTTGCTCGCTCCAGCCAGGCTTCGCTGCTCCGGGTTGGCAACGAAAATCTCACTTCGGTACTGACTGCCACGGTCGCAGAATTGACCGCCGCCATCGAGCAAGTCGATATTGTGCCAAAACACCTCTAATAGTTTCTCGTAGCTGACTTTATTCGGGTCGTAGGTGACAAGCAGGGCTTCGGTGTGACCGGTCTCGCCGCTCGATACTTCCCGATAATCCGGGTTGGGCACATGACCACCCGTGTATCCCGAGGTAGTATCCAGGACACCGTCGAGCGCATCAAAGGGTTGCTCCATACACCAGAAACAACCACCAGCAAAGATCGCCTTGGCAGGCTCGGCTGCGGCGGTGCTGAAAGAAATGTAGGTCGCTAGTAGTAGCGGCAGTATCATAAGCGGACGAGCTAAGAGATCCCTGGTTTTACGTGTGAAATCGCTGCTTTGGTACATACCGTTGAGTCTCAAGATGATTAAAGGCTTCGATTAGCTGTTTGATTAAAAAAGGGAGCAAGGGTTCCCAATCAAAATTGGGGCACCATTATATTATGATGGCATTGAAAATTCTGCAGTCTGGTCTCGGGCCCTTTGCCCAGATGTCTAGACATAATTTGATTTTCTCCATTGCCTGCTATTTTGGGCCCATCAAGGCTAAAATGGCGGGCTTTTTTCGCTGAGTACTATTTTTCGTCGACCATTGTTTTTGTTGGTCAGGTAGGGGTGTGTAACTAAGGTCACCTGTTTGCCCCGATGGGTTTTTGGAGAAAACTGTTTTGCCAGATAGAAATTATGCCACCAAAATTGAGGGAAGACGTACCTTTGCCATCATCTCTCACCCGGATGCGGGCAAAACTACGATGACCGAGAAGATGCTCCTGTTCGGTAATGCGATACAGGTGGCGGGCACGGTTAAGGGTAAAAAAAGTGATCGCCATGCGACTTCTGACTGGATGGCTATGGAAAAGGAGCGGGGGATTTCGGTCACCTCATCGGTGATGCAGTTCCCCTACAATGGACGTACGGTAAATCTGCTTGATACACCCGGTCATGAGGATTTTTCGGAAGATACCTACCGAACGCTGACTGCGGTCGATTCGGTGTTAATGGTTATTGACGGTGCCAAGGGTGTTGAGAACCGAACCATCAAGTTGATGGATGTGTGTCGGCTCAGAGACACGCCGATTTTAAGTTTTATCAATAAGATGGATCGTGATATCCGTGATCCGGTTGAGGTGCTTGACGAAATTGAAGATGTGTTGAAAATTACCGCTGCGCCGATTAATTGGCCGCTGGGCATGGGGCGGGATTTCAAAGGTGTGTACGATCTGTATCAGGATCGTATTCATGTTTATACCCAGGGGCAGGGCAGCCAGATTCCCGATGATATCAAAATTGAAGGGCTGGATTCAGATGCGGCCCGTGAGCTATTGGGTTTTGATTATGACGACGCCTGTGAGCAAATAGAGTTGGTGCGGGGAGCAAGTAGTGAATTTGATCTCGATGCCTATCTGGCCGGTGAATTAACGCCGGTATTTTTTGGCACCGCACTGGGTAATTTCGGTGTCCGGGAAATGCTTAATCATTTTGTTGAGTGGGCACCAGCGCCGCTTGATCGTTTTGCTAAAGAGCGGGAAGTTTTAGCCCGCGAAGAAAAGTTTTCGGGTTTTATTTTTAAGATTCAGGCGAATATGGATCCACGGCACCGTGACCGTATTGCCTTTATGCGCATTTGCTCAGGGATGTATTCGCGGGGTATGAAAATGCGCCATGTGCGTATCGGCAAGGATATCCGCATTGCCGATGCGGTCAGCTTTCTGGCCGGCGAGCGAAGCAATGTTGAAGAGGCCATCGCTGGCGATATTATCGGCTTGCATAACCACGGCACCATACAAATCGGTGATACTTTTAGCGACGGGGAGGATTTGAATTACACCGGTATTCCTCATTTCGCCCCAGAACTATTCCGCTTAATTAGATTAAGAGACCCGTTAAAAACCAAGCAGTTACGAAAAGGTCTCAAACAATTATCTGAAGAAGGTTCTACCCAGGTGTTTTTCCCAGTGGAGAACAATAACATTGTTGTGGGGGCCGTTGGTCAGCTTCAGTTTGAGGTAGTCGCCTACCGTCTGAAAGATGAATACGGTGTCGAAGCCATCTATGAGCCCGTTAGTGTTTACACTGCGCGCTGGGTGTCTTGTGAGGACCCTAAGCTGATGGCAAACTTTAAACGCAAAGTGGCGGACAATTTGGCCCTGGATGGCGGTGGCTATTTAACTTATCTTGCGCCGACTAGAGTAAATCTAAGTTTGGCCGAAGAGCGTTATCCTGAGGTCGAATTTGTCGCGACACGAGAGCACTGAGCTGGTATTCGCAAAAAAATACCAGGGGAATAGTGCCAGAAAAGACAAGTTGAAGATCTAACTCCGAGGAGCAGACGATGAGAAAAACAACCAGTATAGAACTTACCCGACGAGCGCTAGACCTGGTCAAACATGGCGATACCACACGTTCTGACGATATTTATATGAGTCCGGTTGAGTCTTATATCTGTCCGGATTGGTTGGCTCAGGAGAGGGCAATTCTGTTTAAGGAATATCCCCTGCTGGTAGCTTTTTCCTGTGATCTTCCCAATGCTGGAGACTTTATTACCAATGACGACGTGGGTGTACCCCTGTTGGTCATTCGGGATAAAAAAGGCCAGATCAATGCATTTTTTAATACCTGCCAGCATCGTGGTGCGAAATTGGTAACAGGTTGCGGGCGTGCTCAGGGTGGTTTGATTTGTCCTTATCATGCCTGGAATTATGAATTTAACGGCGAGCTCAAGGTGATACCAGATGAGGTAAGTTTCCCTGGCGTCAATAAAACTGAGCGCTCATTAAAGTCGCTGCCGGTGGTAGAGAAATACGGCATGATCTGGGTGTGCCCAACACCGGGAAAGACCTTTGATATCGACGCCCAGCTCGGCGGCCTGGGTAAGGGCATGGTAGATGATCTTAAGGCTTACGAATTTCAAAACTACCATCCCTATGCCCAGCGCAGAATGCACCGCAAGATGAACTGGAAGTTGTTGCTCGACACTTTTCTGGAGCCTTATCATTTCGCGCCCTTGCACCCGACCACGGTTGGCCCCTTGGTTCACCACAATATGTGCTTACTGGATACTTACGGGCAAAACCTACGCGAGGCGGTGATTCGAAAATCAATTGATAAACTGGCTGATGAACCTGAAGACAGCTGGGACTTTCCTCTTCACTCGGCACTTGTCTATATGCTCTTTCCCAACGCTGGTTTGATTATGCAGCGGGATCATGTCGAGCTGTGGCGCTCGTATCCAGTAGCCGATAAGCCCGACGAATGCATTGTGCAGATGGATTACTATATTCCTGAGCCAGCCGAGACCCAGTCGGCCAAAGACCACTGGGAACGCAATATGGATTTGGCGGTTAGTACGGTGATAGAAGAAGATATCCCTGGCGTAGAGGGCATACAGGTCGGCCTGAGCAGTGAGGCAATAAGCCATAGTACCTTTGGGCGCTGTGAGCCAGCATTGATCCACTTCCAGCGCGAGGTGGCAAAAAGTATTGGTCGAGCTTAAATTGCCTGTGTCTAAATAGCTAAGGATATAGCGGATAATAAAAAGCCCGGATATTATCCGGGCTTTTTAACGAACAGTGATAACTATTAAGCCGCTTTTTCGCCAGCCTGCTCAGCACTGCCTTTACGTAATAACTTACCAGGAACGGCACCGGTGCATTCACCATCTTCAAAGGTGACAACACCGTTGACCATAATAGCGCGATAACCAATGGCTTTCTGAATCCGTCGCCATTCGCCACCGGGCAGATCATAGGCAATATCACCGACCCAACCGCCGCCGCAGTCCAGCTTGTCCAGATCATAGACGACGATATCTGCCCACGCGCCTTGCTTGAGTGTGCCGCGATCTCTAAAACCTGCGGCTTTGGCAGGTAATGCCGATAAACGGAAGTGGGCTTCTTCCAGTGTGATCCTGGCTTCATCACGTACCAGCCACCTGAGGAAGTCAGTGGTATAGCCGCCACCGGTAAAGAACTTGGTGTGCGCGCCGCCATCGGAAACACCGGGAATGGTGTAGTCGGAATCGTTCATTATTTCCGCCATAAATTCGGGATTGGTGCCGCGATCTGGGCCAGTGAACTCGGCGTTTAGGTCACACAGTGCAGAGAGATCGAGCATCACTTCAACAGGGTGTTTGTTTTCTTCCTCGCCTACTTGTTCAAGGGATTTACCTTGGTAGTGTTCCAGCTCGGGCTGCTTATTGACCCCTGTGATGACCAGTTTGGGGACTGCGCCACCCACGCCCGCCTGGATGGCCTTGAGTTTTCTATCGGCCTCATCGGTTTCGAGAACAACATTTGCACGCAACTTGGCATCCTTTATTTTTTCCAGTTTTTCTGCCTTGGTGCCTGTAGTTAATTCACGCCATGCTGGGCTGGCATCGTAGAGATTCCAGTGTTCGAGCGTAAAGGCAAAGCCTGAGCGTAGCGTTCCGCACTGACCATAAATAGGTAAACCTTTCTCGCGAACCCCCTCCAGCCATTCCAGACTTTTTTGGTGAGGCACAGGATTTCTCTTTCCAGGGACGATGGCATTGTGCAAGATAGGTCGTTTGGCAACATCAGCCAATCTTTCAACGAAATCAAGATCAGATCGCATATTGCCCGTCGCCTGGGTAATTTGGATAAAGCCTTCGTTACGCTCGCGCAAAACTTCAGCCAGACAGAAAATATCTTCGTCACACATGGTATCGGTGACCATGGGTGTGCCGTCAAAGTCGGCCTGAGAGGAATTAGGCCCCAGACGCTGAATTGAAAAGCCACACAATCCTGCATCCATACCTTCATGGAGCAGACGTTGCATTTCTTTCTGTTCTGCTTTGGTGGCAACACGGGTTTTAGCGGCTTCGAGACCCATCACATAAGTCATTAAAGATGCCGTAGGCATGTACTGAATACAGTTTACGCCCAGGGGCGCACGGGCGAGGGAGTCGAGATACTCGGGGATGGTTTCCCAGTCCCACTTCATGCCTATTTTGATGCAGTCGTAAGGAATAGCTTCGGTACGTACCATAGTCAACACCGAACGTTCCTGGTATTCAGGTTTGACGGGCGCAAAACCAAAACCACAGTTACCCAGAACTACGGAGGTAACGCCGTGCCAGCCAGAGATAGTGCAGTAGGGATCCCAACGAATTTGTGCATCGTAATGAGTATGTAGGTCAACAAAGCCGGGGCAAACAACCAGGCCTTCGGCT
>JAHRWI010000346.1 GCA_019090225.1 Porticoccaceae bacterium | reverse complement strand
GCAGCCAACGGCTACCGCTATTGTCTATTGCGAAGGAAATTTTTCTGCGCTTGACGGCAAAACAGCCAACGGGCTTGTGCGTCACTCGGAAAAATACAAAATCCTTTCTGTTATCGATAGTGGAAAAGCTGGCCTTGATAGCGGTATGGTTCTTGATGACAAAATCAATGATGTTCCTATTTGTCGAGATCTTGCTGATGCATTAGCACATGCGGGCACTATGCCGGATTACTTTATTTTTGGTATGGCACCTTCCAGCGGCATGTTATCTATTCATGAGCGTAGCCTGATAATTGAAGCGATGAATCATGGTATGAACATCGTGAACGGCCTCCATGAATTTCTTAATGAAGACCCAGTATTTATTGCGGCCTGCACAGCAAACCAGGTAGAAATCCTGGATATACGGAAGCCACGCGCCAAAAAAGATTTGCGTATGTTCAGTGGCCGTATCCACGACGTGACTTGCCCTCGTATTGCCGTGCTTGGTACCGACTGTGCGATTGGCAAACGCACCACCGCGACTGTTTTGACACAAGCACTGAATGACCAGGGAATAAAAGCCGTAATGATTGGAACCGGTCAGACCGGATTAATTCAAGGCGCACGCTATGGTGTTGCGCTCGATGCGATTCCATCACAATTCTGCGCGGGCGAACTGGAGGCAACCATTGTTGAAGCCTTTGAAAATGAACGGCCGGATGTGATTATTATTGAAGGGCAAGGTGCTTTAAGCCATCCTGCCTTTTCGTCATCGGCTTTTATTCTTCGTGGTAGTTGCGCGCAGGGCATCGTATTACAACACGCACCCGCGCGGGATCACCGCTGCGATTTTGAGCAGATGCCAGTACCGACACCCGCGTCAGAAATTAATTTGATTGAGACTTTCTCCGCCACCCAGGTTATTGGTTTGACCATTAACCACGAAAACATGGCGGATGCCGATGTGAGCGCCGCTATTGTCCAGTACGAACAAGAACTGGGTATTCCGGTTACCGATGCCTTAACACGTTCACCCAAGCACCTGGTGCAAATGGTTGTTGCTGCCTTCCCTAATCTTCAGGTGAGCCTACCGACGGCAGCCTGATGGCTGCGCCCAGGCTGGAAATTGACCTCGATAAGATTTACCACAACGCCCATGAATTGCTGACGCGACTCTCTGAACGCGGCATTTCAGTCACAGGGGTAACCAAGGCGGCTCTCGGCTCAGTGGAGATTGCCAACACGCTGCTGCAAGCAGGTGTTATCTCATTGGGTGATTCACGTATTGAAAATATAAAAGCCATGCGCCTTGCCGAAAACGGTGCACAGATAAAAGACACGGAGGTGCTGCTGCTTCGTTCACCGATGCTCAGCCAGGTAACGCAGGTTGTTAGGTATGCTGATACGAGCTGCAATACTGAAATCGACATAATAAAAAAACTTTCTGTTGAGGCCAGTAAACAAGGGCGCACCCACCAAATACTATTAATGGTTGAGCTAGGCGACCTGCGCGAAGGCATCATGCCTGAGGATTTGATAGCCACCGTACGCGAGGTCATCGGCCTGCCGAATATTTTTCTTAAAGGCATCGGCACCAATCTCGCCTGTCGTAGCGGTGTCTCTCCTGATGCCGCCAATATGGCTAAGTTATCTGAGCTTGCAGACCTTATTGAGACGACCTTCGATCTGACCTTAGACGTGGTGTCGGGTGGTAATTCGGCCAATATTCAATGGGCATTGAATGGCGCGCAAACAGACACAGGGCGAATTAATAACCTACGTTTAGGCGAGGCCATTTTACTGGGCTGCGAACCACTTCAACGCCAGGCGATTGATGGCTTGCACACCGATGCCATCACGCTGGTTGCAGAAGTCATTGAGTCAAAGCGTAAGCCATCACAGCCTACCGGGGATATTGCGCAGTCTGCCTTTGGTGAGACCCTCTTACCTAATGATCCTGCGCTTACTGATCGCGGTATCGTGAGACAAGCCATCCTTGCCATTGGCATACAGGATATCGATCCCGATGGCCTGCAGGCCCCTGCGGGTATCGAGATTCTGGGTGCCAGTAGTGACCACCTTGTTATTGAGTTTGTCAAAGGTGAGCTGCTTGTCGGCGAAGAAGTGGCATTTCAACTTAATTACAGCGCACTGCTTCGTGCGATGACCTCGCCCTTTGTCTCAAAGATTTTTACACATCGGCAAGATGCCTCATGAGAGCCTGCCTGTATCCAGGTCAGCGCATAGATGGATATTTTTTATAACAGGAAAGGATTACAAACATATCTTTTTCTTTGAAAAGACATTTGATCTGAGTTGCGACAATAACGACAACTTTTGTATTGGTTGCTGGCAAGCTATAGATACAAGGTGATGCTGATAAAGAGTTACCCGCAAATGCCTACCAACAAACTCATGGAAATAGTTGGGATTGCGAGAGGGGATATAAAAAACGAGCAACAGCAGACATGTTCCGGCTAGCACTCTGAGTGCTCGTAACTCTTTGATATTTATAGTATAAAATATATATTCAAGAGAGCGAATTTTTCTTATCTATACTACCGTTCTCCCTATCACATTTGAATAAACACCAACAATCTCAGTTAAGCCCTTGAAAAATGGCCGAAATAGACCGTTTATCAATTGTGAAACCATTATGATAGTGAGAAAGGTGGTAGTCCGAAGCCGTCGGTTTATTAAACTGTTATGAGTCGAATTAGCTATGCAGCCTAGAATTAGCATGATCACTTTAGGTGTTCGTAATATCGAAGCATCCATTGAGTTCTATGAAAAGGGCCTGGGCTTCCCTCGCGTTGAGTCAGAACCGAGCGCGGCCTTTTTTAATCTCAATGGTAGCTGGCTTGGCCTTTACGGCTGGGATGCGTTGGCAAAAGATGCCGAAGTATCGGCTCTCGGTAACGGATTCAGGGGCTGTTCACTTGCTCACAATGTGCATTCGGAAGCGGAAGTGGATACTTTGTTTCAGAGCGCAGTAAATGCGGGCGCCAAGCAGATTAAAAAACCGCAAAAAGTATTTTGGGGTGGTTACAGTGGATACTTCGCAGACCCCGATGGGCACTTATGGGAAGTAGCTTACAATCCTCTTATGTGGATCGGGCCAAGTGATGACTCATAACAAGTGTGGGCAGCCGCTCACTTCCGTTCGCTCGACCGGGCTCTCGCCCGGCCGCTGCCGCAGGCGTTATGTGATTAGGAAGAGGAATGGCTGAGATACATGATTTGAAGGCAAAAAACGTTGAGGCCGCTTCAGAGGTGTCTACACCGGAGCTTTCCCAAACACACCACTTAAAAGCTGAAAGTGTTGAGTCGGCAACTGAGGCTTCAGCTCCAATGCTTTCTGAAATCGTTGAAAAAATTCAGCTCACCGATAGAGTTTCTGAAGCTGAACGAGATCAAATGTTGCGCTGGGTTAAAGAGCGCTTTGAAGAGATTTGGAATTCCATTGAAGAATTAGATGATATTATTGAAATTGTTCAAAATGAATTATCAGAATTTCTATCGAGTGATGCTATCCAATTTTTAATTGAGTTTTTACAAAATTTACCTTAATCACATAACAAGGTACTGTTGTGGAAATTTGCTCGCTGCCGCTCCCAAATCTCCACAGAGCGCGGCGTTAGTGTTTAAAAGAGGGAATAAGGTGCTCTATTTTTCTTACGGTTCGAACATGTCGATAAATAGGCTGCAGGCCAGGGTGCCATCGGCAAAGTTTGTAACTGTCGCATTCCTCTATGAGCATGAATTAAGATTCCACAAAATAAGCAACGACGGTTCTGGAAAGTGTGACGCATACAAAACAAACGACGAAAGTGATTTGGTTATTGGTGTGATTTACACAATCGCCGAATCGGAAAAACAAGAATTAGATAGGAAGGAAGGTCTCGGTTATGGTTACGAGGAAAAAGTGGTTGAGCTTATTGCTCACTCCGGTGAAATAATAAAAGCAACTACTTACTATGCTACAAATATTGGAACTGACCTAAATCCATATATATGGTACACGCATCATGTTTTAACAGGTGCCAGAGAAAATAGACTGCCGAATGAATATGTCAAAAAGATTGAAAGTGTTGAATCAATTTTCGACCCAAAACCTGAGCGCCACGAAAAAGAAATGGCAATTCACGCTAACAAGTAGCTTCTACCTGAAAAATACTCGCTACGCATGCATTTTTCAGGGGGATTATCAGCCAGGCGTTATTCTACGTATTTAAAGGTGGACTTAATATGGACTTAACTATCAGCAGTAAATTAATTTTGTTGAGGAAGTGCTGCCTAACTTACTGATTTAGATGGTAGCTATGGGCGGACTTGAACCGCCGACCCCAGCATTATGAATCAAGCATGTAAAACGTAACCAATTAATATTATTAAACTTAAATTGAACACTCACAGCAACCATACACAACTTAGCTCTACTATCCATCGTGAATTACGCAGATTTCACGTGCTTTGAATATCCCATAGAGTTTTAAGCTGATGGAGCTTTTTACAGCCGGAAATAGCACCAGTTATAGGTGATTTGGAGATCCTCCTTGCACCGCTTGGATGGCTTATAAGTTGAGGGCTAAATTTTTGTATTTCGTCGAAGTGTGAATGGTGGGATTACTAGCCGCATGGTCACTATCCGGCTCGTTCTGTGTGGTTGAGCACAAGCCTATAAAGTACTGCGCTGCTATACGTTCCTATTCAATCATCGCTTCTGTAGGATATCTCCTGCCCATCCTGAATTCACAAACAGGCACTGACCAAACGAGAACGGTTAAGCTAATATCAAATTCATCATTGGGCCGATTTGGGTGGCGCTGAAAGAGAAAATGAGCTAGATGGCGGAGTTAATGGTTTAGGGCGCAAGGATGGATTCGTACAAATCATATTTTGGGTATTGGGGCAAAGCGAACCCGGCGACTCAAGACCAGAAAACCGCATACCATCTGCTGCCCTATCACAGCCTGGATGTGGCGGCGGTGGGGCACTCTCTTCTTCAAAGTCACGTGACATTGAGAAAACGACTCGCGTCGCTAATGCGATTACCTGAAGATCAAGCGGTTGTCTGGTGTGTCTTTTTGCTCGGCGTTCACGACCTGGGCAAGTTTGCAGAAACCTTTCAACAACTTCGGCCCGATTTGCGGCAACAGTTTTGGCCTGCCGAAACTATTAGCAAAAAGAACTACTCCATTCGACACGATAGTCTAGGTGAAATGCTTTGGACTCAAAAATTAAGTAGCGGTTTATTCAGCGATGCTGGCCTGGAGGTGGGTGATTTTGTAACCGACACTCTGCCATGCTGGCTCAATCCGGTATTTGGTCATCACGGATGGCCACCTTCAGCACAGGAGCGGGTAAAAAACCATTTTGTTCAGCATGATCAACAAGCGGCGCAGGAGTTTGTGCAGGATTGGCAAAATTTGATTCAGCCCGATTTTGAATCGGCAGCTAAACTTGATCTTCAGGAGGATTGGCAGTGTCAACAAAAGAAGGCGAGCTGGTTGCTGGCAGGGGTTGCGGTGCTAGCGGACTGGCTCGGTTCGAATCAGGAAATTTTCACTTATCGATCGACTCCCATGCCGTTAGCTGACTACTGGTACAACCTTGCGCTGCCGAGGGCAGATCAAGCGGTGAAGGAATCCGGTCTATTGCCCAAACAACCGAAAAGTACTCAGCCGCTAACGTGCTTATTTCCAAAGATTGCAACGCCAACCTCACTCCAGGCCCATTGCGAGCAGGTGGCGATCTCATCTGAACCACAGCTGTTTATTCTTGAAGATGTCACGGGCGCAGGCAAAACCGAAGCTGCGCTGATGCTTGCCCATCGCTTAATGAGTAGTGGTTTGGCGCAGGGGCTTTATATCGGCTTGCCCACCATGGCCACCGCCAACGCCATGTATGAACGGATGACTGAAACTTATCAGCGCTTATACGAGACGGGTGAAATACCCAGCTTGATTCTTAGTCATAGCGCTCGACACCTGTCAGAAAAATTCCAACAATCCTTATTGAAAGCACAGTCAAATGAGCAGAACTACCAGGCTGAAGAAAGCATTAGCGCCCAGTGCAACCGCTGGCTAGCCGATAACCGTAAAAAAGCACTACTCGCAGACGTGGGTATTGGCACTATCGATCAAGCCTTATTGGGCATCGTACCCGCTAGACATCAATCTTTGCGACTGCTGGGCTTGCTCAACAAAGTGCTTATTCTCGATGAAGTGCACGCCTACGACGCCTACACTAATGAGCTGCTAAAACGGCTCATCGAATTTCATGCCGCGTTTGGCGGCAGCGTGATTTTGCTATCGGCCACGCTTACCTACCATCAGCGCAATGAGCTGGTGCATGCCTTTTACGGTAACCCAACCAAGCGACTAAATAGTCAGCAACTTAACGATCAACACTATCCCTTGCTCACCCAAGCCTCGGCAGATATCGGTGTTACCGAATATCCGCTAGCTACCCGTGAATCCGTCAAACGTCGCGTGGATGTTGTTTTTTGTCACCAGCAGACGGATATTTTTGAACGAATTAAAATAGCCGTGAGTCAGGGCAAGTCCGTTTGCTGGATTCGCAATACAGTGCCCGATGCCAGAGAAGCGTGGCAGCACCTGAATACTTGCGATTGGCTTGAGCCGGACAAGCTGCACCTCTTTCATAGTCGTTACGCCCTCGGTGATCGCATAGGGATCGAACAACAGATGCTGGCCTATTTTGGCGACAAATCCACACCCGAACAGCGCGAGGGCAGAGTGCTGATTGCCACACAGGTGGTCGAGCAATCTCTGGATCTCGATATCGATCTGATGATTAGCGACCTTGCCCCCGTTGACTTGCTGATACAGCGTGCCGGACGTTTGCAGCGCCACAGCCGCGACAAGCAGGGGCGGCGTTTGTCACACGGCGAAACCGATCAACGCGGTACGCCTTGTCTCATTGTGCATTCGCCCGAATTTACTGAATCACCTGAAGCCGACTGGTTCAAAGGCCTGTTCCCCAAGGCCCACTACGTTTACCCCCACACCCTGTTGTTATGGCGAACTGTCAAAATACTTCAGCAACAGGGTGGCTGGCGTATGCCCGATGATGCGCGAGAATTATTAGAGTTTGTCTATAACCCCGCTGGCGAAATACCGGAGGGGCTTGACCAGGGCAGCCTGGAAGCCGAAGGGGAAGACAGAGCAAAAAAAGATAACGCCAACTTCCTGCAAATGAAGCTAGCCAGCGGCTATGCCGATAATCCGCAGTGGGATGAAGAGGCGCGCATCGCCACGCGATTGGGTGAGGAATCCCATACCCTTTATCTTGCCCGTTGGGAAAACAACCAGCTCATGCCCTGGATAAATAAAGGTAAATACCCTTGGGATTTAAGCAGTGTAAAGGTGAATAGACCGCAATTGGAAAAACTGGCTGAAATTGAAAATACAGCCTTACAGCAAGCGCTTAATGAGCTTCGCGCGGAAACAAAACTGTTCGACGAATTCAGCTTTATCGTACCGTTGATAGACACAGCTTCAACTTGGCAGGCAAAGGGTATGACGGATAACAACAAACCAGTGACGATCACCTATGGCAAGCAACAAGGACTTGAGCTGAGGTATTAACTATGGATGAAGCAAAAACAATGAATTTGATCAGCGACCAATGGCTACCGGTTAGAGAAAGGAACGGCCAGAAAACCACCATCAAAATTGCTGAAATAGCGGGCGAAAATGGGCACGATATTGTCGAAATTATCGCCCTCCGCGCCGACTTCAAAGGCGCAATCTACCAACTACTTATCGGCATACTGCAAACTGCCTTTGCTCCAAAAGACAGCCGCGAGTGGAAAAAGTACTGGCGTAATCCACCGAGCCAAGCCGAGCTGGAGCAAGCCTTCAAGCGCATTGAGCCCGCCTTTGACCTGAATACTGAAAACGGCACGCCAGCCTTTATGCAGGATTTTGATTTGCCTTATGAAAAAAAAGATGTGCCGGTTGGTAAGATTTTAATCGAAGCGCCGGGCGAAAATACGGTTAAACACAATATCGATCATTTTATTAAGCGTGATTTTGTAAATTGTATTTCGAGTTATTGGGCTGCCGTTGCTTTATTTACTTTGCAAATCAATGGCCCACCTAGTGGTGG
>JAHRWI010000345.1 GCA_019090225.1 Porticoccaceae bacterium | reverse complement strand
GGGCAAGTGGTATTGCAGCGAGCCAACGAAGAAGGCGAACCGCTGATACGTATTAACTTTTCGGATGAGGCAAAGTTCTACTTAAGCGATACCACTATAGATATCGCCAAAGCCATGATAGATGCGGGTATCGATGCGGTGGAAGAGCTCAGTACCGAGGCTTTATCGGTAGATGAAGATGAGTTGGAAGATAGAGTCGTTCACTGAGGAAGTGGCAGGTACGAAGAGTGATGTTCACATGGAAGAATATTGCTAATAGTTGGTCGTGACCATTCATGTCGTTGGTTCTCGCCCCTATACAAGCTCCGCCATGACTTACCAGGGACATACCAATAACTTTGGCAGTAAGTCGAATCGCCCACCAAGTTCTTTATCTTCAAAAGAGTTGAGTCATAGGAAGTTCAGATGACTTTATTGCCGAACATGGTGGGGCTTCCTGTGTGGCGTTCAAATTGTCGTTCCAGGCGCTGGGGCTCAGATTACACTGAGCCCTTCGCCGCAATGCCCGGTTAAGGGTGATTTTTCCTGCGAAACCGTGTTTCTTCGAAACCTTCCAAGTTCAGATCCGTTTTAAACTCCTTGCCCCATCACTCCGCGCACCAGGTTCTCACATTGTAAACACGGGCATCACTGTGTCAACGAACAGGTCTTGTGATTCGGGTGTCATTGGGATGATGATGTAATAAGTCATACCGGTGTCATCAATACGGGTTTGCAATTCACTGGTCACTTCGTCAGGTGTACCGAGTAGGGCAAGCGGAGAGCGCTGTGCCGTTGCGTAATCCGGAAAGCCCAGCTGTGTGGCGATACTCCTGAGGGTTTCATCTTCAGCACTCTCCGACATCGCCACCAGGGTGATGCCGCCTAGCTCGATTTCGCCGGGGTCGCGCCCGGCTTGCGCCATATATTCATGGAGTTTAGCAATCTTGGTTTGGAGCACATCCATAGTAAAACGAGCGGTGGCTTCAGGGTCGTTAATAAAATCCTTACCGTTGGATGTAGGCGGAATAATATTCAGAATATCCGCATGAGCGGCTGCAATCTTTAGCAGTTCAGGCCCGGAGCCACCGAGCATAATCGGTGGATGGGGTTTCTGAATTGGCTTCGGGTTCGCGTAGGCTTTATTGATGGAAAAATGTTTGCCACTAAACGTGGGTTCTTCATCACACCACATGGCTTTGAGAATTTGCACGGTTTCTTCCAGTTGCGCCAGTCGCTCGGGAGTGGAGGGAAATGGATAACCGTGCGCGGCGTATTCTTTATCAAACCAACCGGCTCCGAGACCCATAATAAAACGACCATTACTCACCTGGTCCAGGGTCGATGTAATTTTTGCCAGTAGGGCAGGGTTGCGAAATGATGCGGCTGCCACCGAAGGCACTAGCAGAATATTTTCGGTGAGCGCTGCGATGGCTGTAAGGCTGGTAAAGCATTCCAGTTGAGGCGTCTCGTGGCTGCCCAGGGGTGAGAAAAAGTGGTCGTTGGTGGACACTGAGTAAAAGCTATCAAGCTCCGCTTGCAGGGCAGCGGCTTTGGCCTCTGCAAAGTTACCGGTGGGCAGGAAAAGACCAAACTTTATCTTATTCATTATTTTCTCCTGAAAGCGCTGTCTCATTATTTGAGTGAATAGGCGACTTTTTATTGGCCAGGTAAGTCGGTTTATTGTTTAGATAAGTTAGTGAAATCCGCCGGACGTTTTTCTTTAAAGGCTTGTATCGCTTCACGATTAGCTGGGGCACCGACTAGTTCGGCAAAGGCAGCGATTTCCCGTTTTCGGGCGTCCTGAATGCCGGCCAGACGTGGTGCCAGTACTAGTTGTTTAGTCTGTACTAGGGAGCTAATGGGCATGGCGGCGATTTGTTTGGCCAGCGTGTTGACCTCTGAGAGCAAGTCCTGGGCGCTGGTCTTTTTCCAGGCTAGGCCCATCTCAACGCATTGGTCCGCATCAAACCATTCCGCGGTGTAAAGCATGTGGGCGGCATTGGTCCAGCCAATTAGTTGTGGCAGCAGGTAGGAATTTGCGGCCTCTACAGTGACTCCCAGTGTCGCAAACGGTGCACGCAATCGAGCCTCTTCGCTGATAAAAACGAAATCGCAGTGGGGCAACATGGTCACGCCAATGCCGATCCCCATGCCATTCACCGCTGCGATAACCGGCTTTGGAAAGCTCGCCAGGGTGTCGAGAAAGTGGGGGAAGCCGTGAGGTTCGTCATCATCATGCTCGCGTGGATTAGCCATTTCGCCTAAATCCTGCCCGGCAGTAAAAGCCTTGCCCGCACCGGTAATAATAATGACCGCGATGTCGTCATTGCTGGCAGCATCGACCAGGGCGTCGCCAGCACCATCGTATTGGTCGTCGTTAAAGGCGTTGAGTGCATCGGGGCGGTTGAGGGTGATGGTGCGGACGCGGTCGGTATCGTCAACAATCACGCAATCTGATTTTCTCATGGCAATATCTCTGTTTGTTACTGAAGAAATTGGTTTTATGGATGACAGTAATTTTTTTGGATAGGGCTGTGGCACTTATTTAACGGCAGTAAAACTTATTTTATGCCAGTAACAATAAATTGCGGTAAGACCATCATAAAAATACCAGCATTAATAGAGGCCTTAATTTCCTCCAGCAGGGCGTCAGCGCGGTCGGCTGCCATGCCGCCGACCT
Source organism: Porticoccaceae bacterium (assembly GCA_019090225.1). Lineage (GTDB taxonomy): Bacteria > Pseudomonadota > Gammaproteobacteria > Pseudomonadales > Porticoccaceae > HB2-32-21. The sequence continues at coordinate 2,455 of JAHRWI010000345.1, read as the reverse complement.
TGGCGTAGCCAATAAAATTGTTCAGTACCGGCAGCAGTCGACCTTTGGTATCGGCAGAGGCAATGATCTTGACGCGGACATTGCTAAACCCTGCTTGCTTCATTTCGCTATACAGCACTCGGCCAATGGTCGGAGTGTTGTAGGCGCATTGGGCAAAGCTCAGTAATTCCTGAAGTTTCTCCTGACCCAGTGGTTCGACAGCAATCATACCCCAGTCGCTGTCGATCAGTTGCGCTATGCCACCGGGTTTGATGACACGATAAAACTCGGCCATGACCGCTGAGTAATCGCTGACATATTCCAGAACATTTTTACAGACCAGGCGATCGGCTGAAGCATCCCTAAGAGGAACGTGATCGTCGGCGATATGATGGATGGTAGAGCTATCTGCATAACCCGCTTTATCCAGCGCTTCACGGGCCTGAGCAACAAAAGTTTCGTTTAAGTCAACACCGTGAACATGGCCCTTTGCGCCAACGCGTCTGGCCAGCTCAAGCGTAAGACCACCTGGCCCGCAACCATAGTCGACAGTCGAGTGGCCGTCACCGATTTCTGCAGCGGCCAACAGCGGCTCCATGGACGGGTGCCATTGAAACAACTGTTGATAGGCGGCCAGACGTTGCTCGTCAATATCAAGCCAGTGATCCCGGTAATAACTGTCTGTGGCCATAACGTCAGGCTCGCTTGATTATCGGGATCATGGACTTGTTATTGACGCGGCTTAAGCGAATTACCCCGCTTAATTAGCCAGGTGATAAACCGGAGTGATTTCCTTATCGACCATTACGTTTACTTTCAGGCATACGGCACAGCTGGGGCAATAATGCTCCACCAGGGTGACGGGTTTACGATCGCGTCGCCTGACAGCCGTGTCTGTTGCGTCAAATAGATCAGCTAAATCCTGCTGCCGAGATTCGGCGCCATCAGTCCAGCTGCCGGTGGCGCTAGACAGCGTATTATCGCAGTGGCCACAAAGCCAGTTACCGTCTTGACAGTGCACATCTGCCTGAGAGGTTTCGGCGGGCAATTTGTCTAAGGCCACATTGGCAGATGATACTAGGCTAGCCCGCACGGCATTGCGATTGGCCCAGGTCGCAGCGGCATCTACATCTGTAGCGCTGCCCTCGACCCGTACCGCGCCATAGAGTTGTTCAGCGGCACTAGCGGAAATGGCATTGTCGATAAGATCCTGCTGAATCAGCGCTGGGTCTCGGAGGAAGGGGTCGCCAAGGCCACCACCACCACCACCGATGCCTCTGAAGACATCGCCTTTGGCGAAGGGGATATTAGTCTGACAGCCAAGTAAGGAGTCGTCTACTACGCCCTTGATGAGTTCGGGGGAGGTGGGCAGCTTGCCTTTGGCTAGAAGCTTGTCAACTTCACCTTCTCGGATTAACCAGGCTTTTCCGCAACCACCGGGTAAGCCACCGGAGGCACCTCGGGCGGGAATTTCCGCGCCACTTTGAAAGTTCATGCCGACGAAATTATCAGCCCCATGGAGGGTGAAGGCCTCATCGATCGCCAGGCCGCCACGAGTGACACCGGCACCACCGGCGTTAGCCCGCATTTTTCGCCATAGCATTAATACTGGGGAGTCCAGTTCCTGCACTTCGATATCCGCCCACTTGATGGCTAGCGTCGATTGCATGCCGTAACAATCCTGACCGTCGCCGGTGGTTTGTCCGGCACCACCGATACCCACCGCCATGCCGAAGGGCATAAACATAGAGGGGTTACCCTTGTTGTCGCTGCCAAACCAGATGCCCAGGGTGACGGCTCCGGATGACTGCCCAGAGGCGCGGCTACGCAATTCTTCGTCGTCAGAGGCGGCGCAGGCAGTGGCGATGGCTTCCTGAACCATGCGCCCAACCCGCATACCCGCAGAGGCATGGCCACTGGTTACCGGTGCGGGGACAACAGGATTAACGATGCTGCCTTCTTCCCCGAAGTCGAGGTCGAGACATTTCCAGAAACCTTCGTTGAAGGGAATGTCCGGCGCTAGTTGACACATAATCGGTGCAATCAAACTGCCTTCAGACGCTGACAACCCGGCGTTAATAAATGCCGCGACCTGGGGGCAACCTGAAAAATTAAATTTAAGTTGGTCACCCGATACGGTCATATCGCAAAATACAGGGTTGAGGCTGTCGTCGCCAAAACCGTCGTATTCAACATAGTCGTAAGTTTGATAGCTGCCGTCTGGCAAGTGTGAGATGCGCTCGCGCAGGGCTTTTTCTGTCAGACCAATGTTGTAGTCGGTATATTTTTTTAGGGTGTCCCTGCCATATTCTTCAATCAGCTTGCCCATGCGTTCGCCACCGACGTTACAGGCCGCGACCAGGCTGCGCAGATCGCTGATAAACGACAGCGGTACCCGCACGTTGTTGCGCATAAAGCTCACCCACTCTTCGTCGAGCACGGCATTATGGGCTACCCGTGTGCCGGGAAAGCGCAG